>NZ_JAUMTJ010000022.1:0-136049 GCF_032654765.1 Bradyrhizobium sp. 33ap4
GCCTCCTCGACCACGTTGAATCTCCCTTAATATGCGATTCTCAACCCTCCAGATCGCGGCTTTCTGACTCAGTAAGATTAGAACGAAGCGTAGGCATTTCGAAATGCGATGGCGCCAGCCAGCGAGCGCGGCCGCGTGCGCACGGCATGCCCGTCGTTGCCGCTCTGCACGATCCATTGGCCGTTCTCCTGACCCACGATCTTGCCGACGTGGTGACGCCAAACCACGATGGTGCCGACCGAGGGGCCGCCGGCATTGGTGCCGTAGCTTGCCCAGGATCGGGCCAGATTGAATTGCGGACCGGGATCGCTGCCGACCTGGGTGCGCATGAACCAGCCGCACCACGCAGCTGGGCGACCGGAATGTGCAGAGTGCCGATGGTGATGGTGACGGCCGCGGGCTTCGGCAGTTGAAGCGAACGCCAAAAGAACCGCCACAGCGGCGAGAAGTTTACGCATTACAAAGTCCTTCTTGCTGTTGGCAGACCATCCATGTTGTGGGGGGAAGCGCAGCGATGATCTGCGATTGGCTTGCGAAGCGACCGCATCGGTCAGGCGACGCATAACGAAGGCGGGGCATGGCCCGCGCAGGCGTTTAAGAAACGGGCTATGGCCAAAATATGGCCGGTACGTCCCGTCCGGCGGCCGCGACACTGCCGAAGACGTCAGGCGTGGTCCGCGCAATGGCTGCTAATTTGATCACCGCGGTTGTGCTCTCGGACAGCGACGCGTTGTCGAGCCGGCCAGCCTAGGATCGGCTGCCGATCGTGAGTCAGTGCGGTGTGGTGATTGTAAACAGTCCGTCTTCGCTTTCGCGTTGCTCGAGCTTCGCCGGACACGCTTCGCCCTTGCAGGCTTCGCGGCCGCGCCACGCGAAGCCTGCAAAGGCGAAGCGTGGTGCACCATTCAGAATACAAATGCGCAATCTACCTAATTTAAATACCTGTATAATTCTGCTGCGGACAAGGTCGACACGTTTCCGACCTATCGCTTCGTCTTGTGAAGGATCAATTTGCCCTGTGAAGCGACATCACCCCACCTCGCGGACCAATTGAGTTCCGAGGCGGACGGTCGCTCAGTGCCTTTCTGATCCCAGGCTCCCTGTAGCGCAAATAGAGCCCCTTGGGGATCGGCACATCGCAAGATCCAGCAACCGTCGGGCAACTCGATTGGACCTTGGAGGACCCGGCCCCCGCCAGCATCAACGCGCTTGGCAGCCGCACCGATGTCATCGACATTGAAGTAATAGAGCCAGCAGGGTTGCGATACGCTCGGAAGTTTGGTGAGCATTCCGCCGATCGTCTGGCCGGCCGCCGAAAACAATTCGTACAGGTCGGCCGGCCCGGTTTCAGCGTGAGCCTTCTGCCAGCCAAGAAGCTCGCCGTAAAACGGGAAGATCTTGTTCCGGTCTTCAGCCAGCAACTCGTGCCAGCCCACGCGTCCAGGCTCGTCCAATCCGCTGGGTTGCCGTTGGCCATATGTCAGCCCGGAAACCAGTGCAAACGTCGCTCCTTGCGGATCGGCGACCACCGAAATTCGGCCAATATTGCTGGCGGTCGGCGTTACCAGAATGGCGCCCCCACGACGGCGGATCTGCACGGCTTTCGCATCCACGTCATCGACGGCGACGTAGCCGACCCATCTCGGCCTCGCTCCCAATCGCAGGCCCTCTTCCGGGAGATGCATGAGTCCAACTGCCGGGGCGTCGCCTGCAGTAAGCAGCGTATAGGCGAATTCCGGAGTCGACGCATCTTCCACCGCCCAGCCGATGACCTTGCCATAAAATGCGGCTGCTGCCGGCATGTCCGTCGTCAGCAACTCATACCAGGCGAAGCGTCCGAGTTGATCGACCAAGCTAATTTCCCCGTTCAAGCGGGCCGACGATTGCGCACTGCATCAAATTGCACCCGTTGCAATCCGCTCCACGGGCGCGGATTGTCAATTTAATCGACCAAATTGCGCGATATCGTTCATGAAGATGAATGCAATCAGAACGAGCTCTATTACATTTTGTGTATACCGTAATTCTTGTCTGCCTCGTTCGCTCGGCGTAAGATCGTGCTTCGGAAGTCCTTTCTTCCAAACTGGGAGGATGCGGCCATGCAGCGGGCGAAGCAAGCTTCGAGAAAGAAGCGAACGACCAACGCCGCGGTACCGGCGCTGGGATTAGCCGGTCTGACTTTTTCGCTCGCGGGCAGCGCATATGCCTCCGCCGTGCCCTCCGACGACGTTCAACACAAGCCGAACTTCGCGCCGGGCCATATGACGACGCTCAGTGAGGAAGAACTCGCCGACGTCAGTCTCGCCACCTTCCACCTCAATCTCATCGACGATGAAAGCGTCGGAGGCCGCGTGCTGCTCGCGCGGGGATGCGGTGGTTGCCGTGGCTGCGGAGGCGCCAGAGGTTGCGGAGGCTGCAGGGGTTGCGGAGGATGCAGGGCCTGCAGAGGCTGCCGCTGCGGTGTCGGTTGCGGTGGATGTGGCGGCTGCGGCGTTGGTTGGATCGGCGTAGGCGTGCCATTGGTCACATGCGCAGGCTGCTGTGCATCCTGGGGCCGCTGCCGCTGGTGCTAGCGCTCACTGACTGGGCGTCGACACGTCGCGATTTCATTGGCCGGGCGCCCGAACGACCCGGCCAATTTTTTGCTTTCGTTATACATTCGCCGCGCCTGGCTGATCAGCTTGCCGACGGTGGGCGAGTGTGATCCAAATTGCTCGCAGAATGCCGGTGGCCGAACGCGGCGCACAAGTCGCGCAATGCCAATGGTTCGCCGCGCGCCGGCGATCGGAAGTGACAGCAACAGGATCAGCGTGCCGCCCCGATGACAGTCAATGGCAAGAGCCGCACCGCGAGGCAGAGCCGCAAGGGCATTTTGCGATTCGCGCCGAACTTTACCGCTTATGTGATTCCTCCCGATGTGGTCTGCCTCTACTCCGAGAACCGCAAATTCTTCCTGCATGGTGATCTCTATTGTGCGGTGGCCGCGGCGATCGGCAAAAATGGTAAGGCTGCACCAGAGATCGTTCGGCAGCTCTCAAAGAATTTTCCGGCCGACAAGATCGAGGAAGCGATCAGGCGGCTGCTGGAGCGCCGATATGTCGTAAGCGGAGCGCCGCACGCGTTCGCAGGCGCCGTCGATGGATATTGGGCGAGTCTCGGCCTCCCCCCCGAGGTCGCAGAACAGAATCTCCGCGATTGCCCAGTGCGGGTCGAAGCGATCGATGTCAAAGGCGCCAACGAACTTGCCGCGGCCTTGAGCAAGCTCGGTGTTCGGATCACCAAGCGGTCGCCCAAGCTCACGATCACACTGGTGAACGACTATCTTGACCGGCGGCTCGTCGAATTGAACGGAAAGCGCTTTGGCGATGGGACGCCCTGGCTGCTGGCGCAGCCGTCCGGCGTGTTTCCGCTGGTGGGACCCGTGTTCAAGGCGGGCGAGAGCGCCTGCTGGACTTGCCTGTTCGATCGCATGATACGCAATCGGGAGATCAAGGGATTTCTCGATCGCAGAGCGGCGCAGGTGGTCGCCGTATCGCCCCTGGTCGGCGACGCCGTCGGACAAATCGGCATCCACTTCGCTGCTGTTGAAATCGCAAAAGCGATTGCCTCGGGATTTCGTACCGATCTGCGCGATCACATCGCAAGCTTCGACCTGACCGGTGCCGTCATTGCCAAGCATTACGTCGCGCGACGCCCGCAGTGTCGTACCTGCGGTAGCAGGAAGCTGCAGAGTCCGCGCCGGGCGGCAGCGCCGATCGAGATCGCGGAGGGCGGAAAGCTCGTCATGACCAGCGGCGGTTACCGCGCCGTGACGTCGCGAGCCACCGTAGCACGGTTCCGCAAGCACGTCAGTCCGCTGACCGGCGTCGTCTCGCGGCTCGAGCGGATCGAGGCCGATCTGCCGATGAACACGAACTTTTTCGCCTACCACAATTTCTCGGCGCCGGCCTGGAACGTCGACCAGCTCAGATCCGGATTGAGCGGCGGCAGCTTCGGCAAGGGCTCCACAGCCGAGCAGGGCGAGGCAAGCGCGTTGATGGAGGCGATCGAGCGCTATTCGGGTATTTTCCAGGGGGACGAGATCAGGACGAAGCGCCGCTTTGTCGATTTCGCTCCCGGCGACGCTCTTCTTCCCAACGAAGTACAGCTTTTCAGCGACGCGCAGTTTCAAAACAGACATACCTCGCAGCCGGACGATTCACATCTGGTGCCTGAGCCGCTCGATCCCTCGACCAAGACGGAGTGGTCGCCGGTCTGGTCGTTACGCGACAAGCGTTTCAAACATCTTCCAACGGGCCTCTTGTACTTCTTCTATGGCGGCTTCCACACCGATTCCAACGGATGCGCGGCCGGCAACACCCGGGAGGAAGCCATCGTTCAAGGCTTCCTCGAACTGGTCGAACGCGACGCCTACGCGATCTGGTGGTACAACCGGCTGCAACGTGCAGAAGTCGACCTCGCGCAATTCGAAGATCCCTATGTGCGGGATCTGCAAGCCCAGCTTGCCGATGCGGGGCGCAGGCTTTGGGTGCTCGACATCACCAGCGATCTCGGCATTCCCTCTTACGTGGCGATCATTCATTGGATGCAGAACGGACACGAAAATATCGAATTCGGTTCCGGCTCGCATTTCGATCGCCGCATAGCCCTGCTGCGTTCCCTCACCGAACTGACCCAGTTCATGTCGATTGGCATGATGGGCGGCGGAAGTGGCGAGAAGCCGACGCTGGACGGTGTCACGCCGCTGCGACTGGACGATTATCCGTTCCTGATCCCCAGCGACAATCCGATCGTGCCGTCGGCGCCGAGCCTCAAGGTTCACGACAACGCGCGCGACCAGGTCAATGCCTGCATCGAGATTGCCATCGGCGCGGGATTTGATTTCCTCGTGCTCGACCAGACGCGGCCCGATGTCCAGGTGCCCGTCGTCAGAGTGCTCGTTCCGGGGTTGCGGCATTTCTATCGCCGCTTCGCGCCCGGCCGACTTTACGATGTTCCGATGAAGCTCGGATTGCTGAATCGTCCGCGACTGGAAAGCGAGCTCACGCCATTCCTTCCACACACCTGAAGGCTGGCTCGTTGCGCAACTTCCGGAAAACGAAGCTCAGGAAGATCGCACCCGTCATCGTCGCCCGATTGAACGGTCGTTGCTCCCTTCACATGCAGGCGGACGGAAGCATCGCTGCAGGTTTGGGCGGCTACTCGATCAATCTGGGACAATTCAGCGCGGCAGCGGTCGACCGTGCGGGACATCTCACCAGCGGCCTGCCGCTCGCCTCCTTTGCGGGCAAAGGCGTCCTCGCGAGGCAGGTTCATGCCCTCGTGCGGCGACTGGCAGGGCATGGACTTCTCGAATACCGCTTATGCTCTCCGCGTGACGAGCAAGACCTCGTGGTCATCGAGCCGCAGGTCGCCGAATACTGGCCACAACGCGCAAAGCTGGGGAGCGGTGATACCATTGTGTTGTCGCGCTTCGCCTATCTGTGCCGGCGCGGCAGCGAGATGGTGCTGGAATCACCGCGCGCCGGCGCGCTGTTTCGGATTTTCGATCCCGCCATCGCTGCCACCCTCGCTGCCCTGTCGCGGCCTCAGAAGATCAGCGAGCTTCGCCGCCATGCGGCCTCCGCGAACCTCGATCTGCTCGGATTGCTGCTCGACAGCAAGATGCTGATTAGGCTCAATGCGAAAGACGGCGACGGCCTTCGGGTGAATGAAGGCGACGGCAATCTCGTTCTCTGGGACTTCCACGATCTCGTGTTTCATACGAGGAGCACGGAGGGCCGGCACACCAATCCAGTTGGCGGCGCGTTCACCCATGCGGGCGTCGTTCCACCGCTACCCGCGGTGCGCCCGCCTTGGCCCGGCAAGAAGATCGACCTCGGCAAATTCTCCACGTCGGGGTCGGTCTCGCACTTCGCGAAGCTGTTGCGCGAACGCCATTCAATACGAGATTTCGACGACCAGCATCCGGTCACGCTCGCCGAGCTCGCGCAGTTTCTCGACACGACAGCCCGCGTGCTGTCGGAATGGAAGATCGGCGCAGATTTTGATGGCGGTCCCGAGGTCACCTACAGCGCAAGACCCTATCCGTCGGCAGGCGGCGCGTATGAGCTGGAACTATACTTGGCGGTCTTGAACTGCGGGGAGCTTGCACGTGGACTTTACCACTATGACGCGGGCAGCCACGCGCTTGTCGCGATCGACACCTCCGCCCAACAACTCCAAGCGCTTTCTACGGCGGCCGAGTTTGCCATGGACGCATCCGGTCCACCGCAGGTCTTGATCACGATCGCCGCGCGCTTTGGGCGGATCTCCTGGAAATACAGCTCAATCGCATATTCGCTGATCCTGAAGGACGTCGGCAACCTGATCCAGACGTTCTATCTGACGGCGACCGACATGGGCCTTGGTGGCTGCGCAATCGGCACCTGCAACATCGATCTGTTTGCAAAAATGACGGGGCTTGAATTCCACGTGGAGGGCCCGGTCGGTCAATTCGCGCTCGGGCGCGGCAGGAAACCGGCCCCCTCTAGCTAAAGGGGAGGTCTTTGTTTACGGCCTGGATCGCACGCGAATAGTGCCCAGGGCGGGACGAACCATCCGGCTTCGCCCTTCGGGCTACGCCGGGACGAGACTTCGTGCGGATGGCTTGTCGGCTACGGCTGCGCCGAATGGTGCCCCTGGCCGGCAATCGCCTAATGGCATAACGAATTGAATTTGCAATAGTTTTAACCGCCGATTGCTGCGGATACCAACAGCAATACCAACAAGATGACAGCTTTCAGTCTTCGAAGTGCCTATCTGCCGAGGGTCTGTGTGCCGATTCTTTGGCGGCCGGCAAGGTCGCTCGGCGCACGAAAGTCTTTCATTCTGTCCAGGAGACGCGTCAGTCCGCGACCTTATCGAAGTCACACACCATGAGTGCGGTTTCGGCCAGGCTGATAATGTCCACCCGCAGATCCGTGGTCGTCCCCTGACCGATAATGCCTTGCAGCGTCAGTTCTCTGCTGAGCGCTTCGATCATCCGTTTCATACGTCGCCGGTACTTGATGCTCGAGCTTTCGTCATCGTGACTGAACATGTCGCAGGCTGCAATTTGGTCTTTGCCGATGAATCGTCGGGTCAAAGAGGCATGCCAAACATGGGTATCGAGCCCCGAAAAGGTGCCGTCGGACCAGGTTGGGAGTGATTTTAGGACATGAGCTGATCGGGATTTCCAGCGCGCGCCATCGGCCGGTCGGGCAGCTTTGCGTCAGTCCTTGAGCAGCCGCCGCAACAGCTTGCCGGCCGGTGAGCGCGGCAACTCGGTCACGAAGCTGACATCGCGCGGCACCTTGTAAGGCGCCATGTTCTGGCGCGCCCATGCCGCGAGCTGGGCGGTGTCCAGCTCGGCGCGCGGCGCCAGGACGATGAAGGCCTTGACCACTTCGCCCTTGGTTGCGTCGGGCACGCCGATCACGGCCGACGCCGCCACGTCGGGGTGCTTGTTCAGGATCGACTCGACCTCTTCCGGGAAGACGCTGTAGCCGGAGACCTTAATCATCTCCTTGAAGCGCCCCATGAAGGTCAGATAGCCGTCGGCATCGAGGCGGCCCATGTCGCCGGTGTGTAGCCAGCCATTGCGCAGCGCTTCCGCGGTCGCGTCGGGACGATTGCGGTAACCCTTGAATACGCCCGGGCCGTGGATCACGATTTCGCCGGGGACGCCGGCCGGCATGTCCGTGCCGGAGTCGGGATCGACGATCCGGATCTCGTTGCCGGGCACCGGCCTGCCATGCGTGCCCCAGCGGATTGCGTTGCGCGGCATGAAAGTGTCGACCGTGTGGGTCTCGGTCAGCCCGTACGCCGCCTCGAAGCTCTCGCAGTTCGACGCGACGGCCTGCCATTGCCCCGCAAGCGCTTCGGTCCAGTCGATGCCGAAACTGGTCACGGGATTGACGCGGAGGCTTTTCAGCCTGAAGTCGGAAATGTTCGGGAGCTGCGTGACCGCGACGTTCATCGGCGCGACGCTGTACCACCAGCTCACCTGATAGCGGTCGATCGCCTGGGCCGTTACGAGCGGATCGAACCGGTACAGCAGCACGGACGTCGCGCCGGCATAGACCGGTGCATTGACGCCCATCACCATGCCGGCGATGTGATAAAGCGGCGCGATCGAGAGCAGCACGTCCTCGGCGCCGATCCCGTTGCACGTCACGGTCGCGGCCGTCTTGAAGATGACGTTGCGATAGGACAGCATCGCCCCCTTGGGCCGACCCGTGCTGCCCGACGTGTAGATCATCAGCGCCGTATCGTTCATGTCGATCGCGACATCGCGGGGCGACGCGCCGCTTGCGGTGACGGCGAGGAAGTCCTCGATCTCGCCGGCCGTACCGGCCGGCCTGGAGCCGGATGCGAACAGCTCGTCGGGAACGCCGATCGGCGGCCGCTCGGGCAGCAGGTCCGGGTAGCGGACCACGAAGACATGCTCGAGCCTGGTCTTGTCACGGACCTGAGCCACGATCGGCAAGAGCGGTTCGGCCGCGACGATCACGCGCGCGCCGAGATCGTCGAGCTGGTAGGCGAGCTCGTGCTCCTTGTTCAGCGCCCCGCAGGGCGAGGCAATGGCGCCGATCTTCTGGATGCCGTATTGCGCCATCAGGTATTGCGGACAGTTGTTCATGAACAGCGCGACCGGCTCGCCCTTGGCGACGCCGAGCTGCTGCAGGCGCGCCGCGAATGCATCACTCGCGCGATCGAGCTCGAGGAACGTGATGGCACGGCCATACCAGATGCAGGCCGGCTTTTCCGGCCGCTCGCGGGCATGGCTGCGGAGCATCTCGTGAAGCGGACGTTCGTCGACGTCCCTGGAAGGGTTTGTATTGGTCATTGGCAACAAGCTCTTGTGCTCATCGTCGTTCGGAAAGGTGCAAACAGGCCGTCTCAGGGGTTATATTCGGACATCGGTGCGCTCGGCTTGCTTGATCTGGCTCTCGCGTGCAGGACTGCAGGAAGAAACGCCGCAGAGCCCGCAAATTGGTTGCGGCGAAGTCTGGATTTCGATTGAGCGAGTGATCTGCATGAGGACCATCAAGATGCGATCCTATCCGCGTCGCGTCAACTTCGAGAGCGGGGACGTCGAGTTTCGGTTGATGGGGCCTGCCGACGAGGCCGCCGTCCGGAAATTTGCCAATGCGCTTGCCGTGCACGACATGCTTTTCCTGCCGCGGAATATCCGTGAGCCGAAGGTGCTGTCGGCATGGATCAAGGAGATCGAGCGCGGCTCGATCGTCAGCCTGCTGGTGGTAAAGGACGACATCGTGGTGGGGTGCGGCACAATCGTGCGGGACCCCATGTCGTGGTCGGCCCATGTCGGCGAGATCAGGACCGTGATCTCCTCGCATGTACGCGGCACCGGCATCGGACGGGCACTTTCCAATGAGGCCTTTGACCTCGCGTTGTCGATGGGCCTGGAACGCCTGACCGTGCAGATGACGTCGGACCAGACCCGCGCGATCACGATCTTCGAGGCACTCGGCTTCCGAGCCGAGGCGCTGTTGCGCGATCAGGTGAAGGACCTTCAGGGCAAGACGCACGACATCGTCGTGCTTGGCGTCAATGTGGCGGACGTGCAGAAGCTCGAACCGGGCGGTGCGCCCGGTGCGATCGAGTAGCACGAGGACTGGCCGAGGAATCGCTTCGCCGTCCTCGTACCGTTTGCATCCATGACGGCAACGGTCGCGGTCATGCCGGCTTTCGACGGTCGGATCTGCGTTCTGCCAACGTTGCAAAAAATGCAACGGAAATAGGATAACACGATCATTGATGCAAGCTGCTTTCTCCCTGATGCTGCGCGGGCAGGTTGGTTCACCGTTCACCGCATTGCCTCGCAATCATTTTCCGGAGGTGTCCAGCATCATGACGTCGACCTCTTCGCCTTCCGCAGACCTGGCCGCCCCGGCGGTCAATCCCGCAAGCACCGGCAAGCTCACGCTGTTCGTTGCCGTTCTGATCATCGTTGCCGTCGCTGAGACGGTCGGGATCGTCCAGTTCCAGATCGGACCGGGCAAGGTGCTGCTTCAACCGATGGTGTGGGCGCTGCTGATTGCGGCCGCATGGAGCCTCTCAGCGCGTTATCTACCTACCGCCGCGCGGATCGGGCCGAGCCTGCAGACCTATGCGGGACAACTGCTCAACGCGGGCCTGTTGCTGTTCGTGATCAAGATGGCATTCACGGTCGGCGGCGCGCTGCCGGAGGTGCAGAAGGCAGGCTGGGCGTTGATCTTCCAGGAGCTCGGGCACACCTTCGGCACGCTCGTCCTCGGCCTGCCGATTGCGCTCCTGCTCGGCGTCAAGCGCGAAGCGGTCGGCGCGACGTTTTCGATCGGCCGTGAAGGCAACATGGTGATCATCGGCGAGAAATACGGCATGAACTCCGCCGAGGGGCGCGGCGTGCTGGCCGAGTACATCACGGGCACCGTGCTCGGTGCGTTGTTCATCGCGCTGTTGGCCGGCTTTGTCGCCAGCCTGCACATCTTCGATCCGCGGTCGCTCGCGATGGGCGCTGGCGTCGGCTCGGGCAGCATGATGGCGGCCGCGATCGGCACCATCAACGGCCACAATCCTCCCGAGATAGCGAAAGAACTGATCGCGATCGCCTCGGCGGCGAACCTGATGACCGCCGTCCTCGGCTTCTATTTCGCCCTGTTCTTCTCGCTGCCGGTTTGCTCGTGGCTGTATGACAGGCTGGAACCAGTGCTCGGCCGGTTCTCGAACTTCACGTCGGGAGATCTCGGGCCCTCGATCGCCAGCGCCAGCGAGACAAAGCACGGCACGTTCGGCTTCTCCGACTCGCTGCTCGCGTGGATTACTGTTGCGGGCGGCGTCCTGATCGGCAACTCGCTCACCTACAAGGTTCCCCTGCTGGAATCGTGCGCAGGTCTCCTGGTGGTGCTCGCGGTCGTCCTGCTGGTCGACGTCGTTGCCCGTCTGTTGCCGAAAGTGCCGCACATCCTTGTCCTGGTCGTGGTCACGACTGTGCTCGGCATTCCCGGCCTGCTGCCGTTTTCCAACGCGATGATCGGCTCGGTCGACAAGCTGAACTTCCTGGCTTTCACGACCCCTGTGCTGACGCTCGCCGGCTTCTCGGTCGCTAAGGATCTTCCGATCTTCAGGAAGCTGAGCTGGCGTATCGTGGTGGTCTCGCTGACGGCTGCGGCGGGCACGTTTTTCGGTGCGACATTGATCGCCGAATTCTTCCATCGCTAACCCGCGAACAGATGGACCAACGCATGTCAGAGAAGTTTGGAATCGCCGACGATGTCTGTGCCCGCATGCTGGATTGGCGCCATGACATCCATGCCAACCCGGAAACCGCGTTCCAAGAGCACCGCACCGCCCAGCTCGTGGCCGATGCGCTGATGGAGATGCAGATTCCGGTCCATCGCGGCCTCGGCGGCACCGGCGTGGTCGGAACGCTGAAGAATGGCGAAGGCCCGACGATCGCGCTGCGCGCCGACATGGACGCGCTTGATCTACAGGAACTGGGGGACCGCGCCCACAAATCAACCCGGGCCGGCAAAATGCACGGCTGTGGCCACGACGGCCACACCACAATGCTGCTTGGCGCCGCCGTACAGCTCGCCCGCCGCCGGCCGTTCCGCGGCACTGTTCACTTCGTGTTCCAGCCCGCCGAGGAGAATGAAGGCGGCGGCAAGAGGATGGTTGAGGAGGGGTTGTTCAAGATGTTTCCCGCCGACGCGGTCTACGGGATGCACAACATTCCGAATATCCCGCGAGGAAAATTCGCGATCCGGACCGGCATTGCGACAGCCTTCCTCGATACGTTCGAGATCGTCGTGACCGGGAGCGGTTGTCATGCCGCGACGCCGGAGAAGGGCATCGACCCGATCCTGGTGTCGGCCGATCTCGTCTCCGCGCTACAAGGCATCGTGAGCCGCCGCATCGGTGCCATGGACGCCGCCGTCGTGAGCGTCACACAGATCCATGGCGGCGACACCTGGAACGTGGTGCCCGAAACCGTCACATTGCGCGGTACGGTCAGAACGCTGGACGCCGAGATACAGGATCAGGTCGAGGCTGCCATGAAGCAGGTCTGCGCCGGCGTGGCGCAAACCCATGGCGGAAAGATCGATCTGAGCTACATGCGAGGTTATCCGGGAGTGATCAACACGCCCGCCGAAGCGAATGCCGCGGCGTCGGCCGCCGCAAACCTCGTCGGCGTCGAACAGGTGCAAACCGACATCAAGCCGGCGATGGGATCGGAGGACTTTGCGTTCATGCTGCAGGAGTGCCCAGGCGCTTACATCTGTATCGGCGCGGGCGAGACCGCCAATGATCCGCCGTTGCACAACCCGTACTATGATTTCAATGACGCCATCCTGCCGATGGGCGCCGCGTATTGGGTCGAGCTCGTCAAGCAACAACTGCCTGCTGCCTGATGCTTTCGGTCTTCGACATATTCAAGATCGGCATCGGCCCCTCGAGTTCGCACACGGTGGGGCCGATGCGCGCGGCCGGCCAATTCGTCCGCGCGCTCGAGCGCGATGGCCTGCTTTCCAGAACGGTACGGGTCCGCGCCGATTTCTATGGCTCGCTGGGCGCGACCGGGCGAGGGCATGCGACCGATCTCGGCGTGATCCTCGGCCTGCTCGGCGAAAAGCCCGATACGGTTGATCCGGCCGAGGTGGCTCCGCAGCTTGCGGACATTCGGCGCTCCGGCGAGCTGCGGCTGCTCAACGTTCATCCGGTCCCGTTTCGGCGCGGGCACGATATCGTGTTCAAGCCCGACAGCGCACTCCCGGAACATCCCAATGGAATCCGCCTCGTGGCGTTCGCGGCCGACGGCAGTCTGCTGGCGGAACGCCACTACTTCTCGATCGGCGGCGGATTCGTGATCGAGCGTGGCCTTGGCGACGCGGCTGGCGGCGCAGGCGCCGAGCTCCCGGTCTGGCCGTATCCGTTCGGCACTGGCGCCGAGCTGGTTGCACGTGCGCAGTCGAGTGGTCGCTCGATCGCCGACATGGTGCTCGCCAACGAGTGCGTACATCGCACCGACGCGGACGTCCGCGCCGGCCTCCTGAAGATCTGGGAGACGATGAAGCAATGCGTCGACCGCGGCTTCGGAATCGACAATGCCGGCGCGGCCGAACCGTTGCCCGGGCCGCTCGGCATTCGCCGTCGCGCACCGGCGCTCTACCGCGAACTGTCGGCCCGCAATAGCGACACCGAGAGCGTCGATCCGCTGGCGGCGATGGACTGGGTCAACGCCTTCGCGATGGCGGTGAATGAGGAGAATGCAGCACGCGGACGGATCGTGACTGCGCCGACCAACGGCGCCGCCGGCGTGATCCCGGCTGTGCTGCACTACTACGTCAAGTTCTGTCCGGGCGCGACCGACGACGGCGTCGTGACGTTCCTGCTCACCGCGGCTGCGATCGGAATGCTCTACAAGGCGAATGCCTCGATCTCCGGCGCGGAAGTTGGCTGTCAAGGAGAGGTCGGCGTCGCCTGTTCGATGGCCGCAGGCGGCCTGACGGCCGTGCTCGGCGGTGCGCCGGCCCAGGTCGAGAACGCTGCCGAGATCGGGATGGAGCACAATCTCGGACTCACTTGCGATCCCGTCGGGGGCCTGGTGCAGATCCCTTGCATCGAGCGCAACGCGATGGGCGCCGTCAAGGCCATCAACGCCGCCCGAATGGCGCTGCGTGGTGACGGCAAGCACTATGTATCGCTTGATGCCGTCATCAAGACGATGCTGCAGACCGGCGAGGATATGAAGTCCAAATACAAGGAGACATCGCTGGGCGGGCTCGCGGTGAACGTCGTGGAATGCTGAAGCACGGCGGTGCCGGCGAATTACCTCGATAGCGAACTCGGCATGATTGGATACGATCCGCGCGCCGTCCCAAGGTTGGGGATAGGGGAAGCCGGCCAATTGCTGCCGGCATTGCGAATGATTTCGATTTGAGCAAGACTTTAGGTCCAAGGAGGTAGACGACCATGAGCGCTGGAAGGCGCCTGCGAGACGCTGTGCCGGAATGCCAATTGCCGCCGGATTTCGACCAGCATGTATATTCGGCGCAGTTGATTGCTGCCATCATCGCCGAGCTCGGCAGGCAACAGGTTCGATCGTCCGTGGCGCTGGCGGGCACCGGCTTGACCGAGGATCAGCTCGAAGCTCATACGACGCGTATCTCGTACCGGCAGATCGACATCGTGGTTCGCAATGCACTGCGGCTGTCGAACGAACCGACGGTTGCGCTCCGCGCCGGACAGCGCATGCGCGTGACCGCGCACGGAATGTACGGATATGCTTTGCTGAGCAGCGCGACCTATGACGATGCGCGCGCCTTCGCCAATCGATACCTTCGGGTCGTCGGCCCGCTGTGCGATGCGAAATACTCGTATGACGGCGCGGCGGTCGTCTGTGCGTTCGAGCCGTTGCATTGGCCGAATCCGACGCAAGACGTGCATCGCTTCGCGGCCGAGTTCGCCCTGTCGTCGCATTTGACGACGATGAAGGACCTGGCGGGCGAGTCGTTCTGCTTCTCGCGGATTTCCCTTGCCTATGGTGAACCGGCGCATGCCGACGCCTACCAGATGTTCTTCGACTGCCCGGTCCAGTTTCGCCAGCGCGGCAACGAGTACAGATATCAGCTGTCTCAAGCCGACGGTCCGGTGGCGCTGGCGGATTCCCGCACCCACGGAATGGCGCGCGAGATGTGCGAGCGGGTGCTGTCCGAGGTCAATCATGTAGGCGGCATCGCTGCCGATGTCCGGCGGGTCCTGATCGAGCAGCCCGGCAGGTATCCGAACATCGAAGCGATCGCCGAGCGGCTGTCGATGCATCCGCGTGCCCTGCGGCGGAGGCTCGAAGCGGAAGATACATCGTATCGTGAGCTGCTCGCCGAGGTGCGGACGCGGCTAGCGATGGAATATCTGCGCAAGACCGCGATGACCAACGAGGAGATCGCGAGCCGGCTGGGCTATAGCGACGCCGCCAACTTCCGGCATGCCTTCATCCGCTGGACCGGCAAGAGCCCGTCCGATTTCCGGGTCTCTTCGCCGGTGTGAAGGCCGTGCGGGCGGCGCAGCGCTGTATGTGACCGCTCGTTACTCCACGCTGTCCATAAGTCACCTCCGAACCGGCCTCGTCGAACCTCCTCGTGGTCGAACTCGATGCATAGATTGGCCATCGACGGCAAATGCGATGGCTCGTCAGGGAGTTGGAAGCGTGTCGGGCGCTGATCGCTTCTGCTCGGGGGCGTCCTCCGAACCTCAGCTGCGCCACACCGCCGCTGTGGTGCCCCCCCGGTTCGGGCGCCTCGAGACTGGCCGCGCCTCTCATTCGAGGGCGCGGCCTTTTCTCGTGCGTGCGGTGAGGGCGGCAGGCGCCGCCTTGCGGTCAGCGCATCACGCCAGGACCTTGCTTTCGCGCATCTCGGCGATGGCCGCGTCATCGTAGCCGGCCTCGCGCAGGATCTGCGTGCTGTGCTCACCGACCGCGGGCGCCTTGCGCGGCTTCACCTTGGTTGCACCGTCGACAAAGAACGGGCTGTCGATGGTCAGCATCTCGTCGTTCTCGAACGGCACCAGCACGCCGGCCGACAGCATTTGCCGGTCGGCGGACAGGTCGCCCATCTCGGCAACGCATTCGAAGACGATGCCTGCTTCATCGAGGCGGGCCCGCCATTCGTCCCGGTCACGCGTCGCGAATGCCGCGTCGAACAGGGCGATCAATTCGGAGGAACGGGCGAAGCGATCGGCCTGCTTGGCAAAGCGCGGATCAGTGAGCAGGTCGTTGAGGCCGAGGCATTTCGCCACGGTCGGAAAGTCGCGCTGCTCGTTGACGATCGCGAGCAGCAGCCAGCGGCCGTCGCGGCAGCGGTAGTAGCAGCCGAGCGCATTGAACAGATTCTCGCGCGGCGGCCGCGGCGTGAACGTCGCCCCGCACAACGCCGCCTGCGCCATGATGCCGTTCGACCAGACGCCGTTGGCGAGCAGCGAGGAGCCGACCTGGGTGCCGCGTCCCGTGCGCTCGCGCTGATACAGCGCCACCGCGACGGCCGCGAACAGCGAAACGCCCGACGGGTGATCGCCCATGCCGGCCAGCGCCCGCGCCGGCGGCGTGCTGGCGTCGCTCCGCACCATGTCCATCAGGCCTGAGCGCGCCCAGTAGGCCGTGACATCGAAGCCGGGCTTGCCCGCCTCGTCGCCGGTCTCGCCATAGCCGGTGAAGGAGGCGTAGATCAGCCGGTCGTTCGCCGCGGCAAGCCGCTCGTAGCTGATCGCGAGCTTCCTGCGGACCGCGAGCGGATAGTTGGTGATGAAGGCGTCGGCGGTGGAGGCGAGGCGATGCAGCACCGCCTGGCCCTCGGGCTTCGACAGGTCGAGCGCAAGGCCGCGCTTGTTGCGATTGTCGAGCAGCCAGCCATAGGGCTGGTCGGATCTCGGCATGCCCGGCAGCTTCGGCACCTGACGGAACGCGTCGCCTGCACCGGGCGGTTCGATCTTGATCACGTCGGCGCCGAAGTCGCCGAGCAGCGTCGCGGCGGTTGGCGCGGCGATGAAGCTGCCGCAGTCGATGACCTTCAAACCTTCGAAGATGCTCATGTGAGTTCGTCTCCGCTTGATGCCCGGGATCAACTGTTGTCCGTCGGCCAGGTTGGCCTATTCCGAAACGTGGCGGCCGCCTCTGTCTGCGAATGCGCGCAGGTCTGCGGGTGAGCCGGTCATGTCCCGTTCCTGCCGTTGCGTGCCGCCAGCACGTGCAGCAGCGCCACCTGCGTGTCGTCGCGTTCGCGCTCCATCCGCGGGATCGGCGTCTTGCCGAAAGATGCCGCGGCCTGGTCGATGATCTTGCGCTGCAGCGCCTCGTCGAGATCGACCTGCGGAATCACCTTGAACGACGCGGCCATGTTCTTGCCGAGGTGCTGGAAGAACGATTCCAGCCCGTTCGGTCCACCACCCATGTGGAACGAGCTGAACGGCCCGTTCACCGCCCAGCGCAACCCGATCGAGCTGGTGACGACGTCGTCCAGCTCGTCGACCGTGACGACGCCTTCCTGCACGAGATAGCAGGCCTCGCGCATGATCGCGCGCTGCAGCCGGTTGGCGACGAAGCCCTGGATTTCCTTCTTGAGCACGCGCGGCACCTTGCCGAGCGCCTCGTAGAACGCCACGGCGTCGGCGGTGGCCTCTGGATCGGTGCGCTCGCCGGGAACGATTTCGACGAGCGGGATCAGATGCGGCGGGTTGAAAGGATGGCCGACCAGCAGCCGGCTTGCATCCTTCATCTCTTTCGCCTGTTCGGTGGCTGGCCGCGCCGAGCTCGACGACAGCAGCAATGCATGTTTCGGCACCGTTGCCTCGATTCGTGCCCAGAGCTGCTGCTTCCACTCGGGCTTCTCCGGCCCGTTCTCCTGCACCAGGTCGGCGCCGGCGACGGCGCGCGCGAGGTCCGGCTCGAAGCGCAGGTTGCGCTCCAATCCCTCATGCGGCAGGCCGAGCTTCAGCAATGTCGGCCCGATCTTGATCAGGGCGTCCTTGACCGTGGCCTCGATGCCGGGCTGCGGATCGTTGATCACGACATTGAGCCCGTGTGCGAGAAACAGCGCCGCCCAGGAGGAGCCGATGACACCGGCCCCGATGACGCACACATTGCGATAGCGGTTGAGCGCCGCGGCGCGATCTGCGGATGATGGCATGGCTTCCTCCGACGTGCCCGCTTATCGCGGCTGATCGAGATAGTTGTGGCAGCGCTTGGCGCGGGACAGCGTCAAGTCGGTCATGATGTGGCTGCACGCGACGATCTCGCGCACCGGAAAATCGGCCATCGGGGCCAATGCGTGGGCGAACAGCTCCAGCCGGGCCGGGCCGGTCCAGGCGCCCTTGACGGTGATGTCGGTGATCTCGGAGCGCAGCAGTTCGCAGATGCGCGGCTCGCCCGCCGGCTTCGGACTGTCATAGGTCCACAGGATCTTCAGCATGAAGGTCGGTACGCAGATCTCGGCCTTTGCCTTTTCGAGGTCCAGCGCGCGGTGCTTGTAACCCATCGTCGCGGTGGCCACGCGCAAGCTGCCGTAGTCCATGGTGCCGACCAGGGTGTCGGAATCGACATAGAGCTTCGGCTTGCCGATCACCTTGGGATAACCGCTGATCTCGCGCCCCGATGCCAGCGCCGGCAGGTTGTCGAGGTACATCGCGTGAAGGTACTCGCCCTTCTCGTCGCCATAGCGCACCTGGACGGCCTGGCCGCATTCGGTGTAGTCGCCGAGACCGGAGGTGTCGGGCATCCGCATGATCTCCCAGCGAACCAGTGGATCGTCAATCTCCAGCGGCTCGGGAACGACTGCGCGCAACGCCTCGATGTCGGTGCGATACAGGATGTTGAGGTATTCGCGGTTGTTGAAGCGGAACGGTCCGCGGGGAAATGCCGGGGCACCGATCGGTGTCGTCAGCTGCTTGAGAACGTCTTCCCGTCGCATCCGCTCCTCCCTTGTTGGCGCTTGTCGTGGTCCGTACCGCCTCCGGCTGCGTGCCGGTTGTCGAGCAAGGCGTCGCGAGCCTAGCGATCTCGGCAAACGGAGAAAGGTGCGATTGGACCGCCGACCGGGTGACTTCCGGACGCGGGTTGCGGCGCGCGCGCGTGGATACGCGATTATTGCGTCGCGTACGGGATCGGGCTTACGTTCGACCGATCGTCAATCGTGGAGCAGGAATGCGCGGAATGCCAGGGACATGCGGTTGCAATGACTAGGCAAGAGTCGCACCTACGCCAATCGCCGGGTCGAATGCTCCCCGGCTTCGCGCAGCGAATATTCCCGCCGCATTCGATCGCAGCCATCGCGGCCGAGCTTCGTGAGCAGGGCATTGATCCATCTGAGGTTCTGGAGGGCACCGGGCTCGCGATCGGCCAGCTCGAATCCCATACGACGCGCATATCGTATCGGCAGCTCGACACGGTGATCCGCAACGCGCTGCGGCTGGCAGGCGACCCGGCTATCGCGCTGCGCTCGGGAGCGCGAATGCATGTCACCGCCTATGGCATGTACGGGTACGCGCTGCTGAGCAGTGCAACGCACGCGGAGGCGCGCGACTTCGCTGCGCGATACATCCGTGTGGTGGGGCCGTTCTGCGATTTCGACCTCTCATACGATCGAGAGACGGTGGTGGCGACGTTCCAGCCCATGCACTGGCCGAATCCGACCGAGAGTGTGCATCGCTTCGCGGTCGAGTTCGCACTGGCCGCGCATCTGACGACGATTCGCGACCGCTCGGGCCAGGGCTTCGGCTTCTCGCGCGTGCTGCTCGACTATACGCCGCCGCCGTCCGCCGCGGCGTATCGTGATCTCTTCGGGTGCCCGGTTTTGTTCAATCAGCATCATTGTGGATACGAATACATACGCAATGACGGCCCACGGGCGCTGGCGAATCCGCGAACCCACGCCATGGCGCGGGAGATGTGCGAGGAGATCCTCGGCGAGGTGAATCGCGCCGGTGGCGTTGCTGCCGATATCCGCCGGATACTGATCGAGCAGCCGGGTCGTTACCCAAGCATCGAGGCGATCGCCGAACAGCTCGATATCTATCCCCGCGCGCTGCGGCGCAGGCTCGAGGCGGAGGGAACCTCATATCGCAGCCTGCTTTCCGAGGTGCGCATGCGGCTCGCGATCGAGTATCTGCGCAAGACGCGCATGACCAATGAGGAGATCGCAAGCCGCCTCGGCTACAGCGACGCGGCTAACTTCCGCCACGCCTTCTCGCGCTGGACCGGCAGGAATCCATCCGAATTCCGCGGCGAGGAGGGTCTTTGACCCCGAGATATCTGGGGGGCTTCGCCAGCTGTGTCCGGAGTTCACCGCCAAATTGGTTCAATCGAACCTTTTGTGCGACCGAAGCGCGCGTAAGCTCGGCACCGTGGTTGCGCTCGCGATCGCGTTCTCCCAACCTGGACCGCCCTCCCTCGGCGGTCTTTCTTTTGGCCGGTCTTGTCCGGAACTCACCTGCAAACGCGACCAATCGAACCTTCTGCTGCCCGGTCCGGCTGACTAGCCTCACTTCAGCTTGCGGGCACCGGATTGCTGGACCCGAAGCAGGCGCGGAAGGCGGACGAGGACGCTCGTGTATCACCCGTCACCAAATCTCCTGCAGTGTCTCTATTCGCCGCAACGGATCGCGGCGGTGGTGCACGTCCTGGCCGAGGAGGGGATCTCAGCGTCGCGCGCGCTCGGCGCGACCAATTTGAGGCGTGCTGACCTCAGGGATTCGTCGGTACGTGTCTCCTACCGGCAGGTCGAGACGGTATTTCGCAATGCGATGCGGCTGTCACGGAATCCGGCGATCGCGTTTCGCGCCGGAGAACGAATGCATGTCATGGCTTACGGCATGTACGGCTATGCCATGCTGAGCAGCCCGACGCGGGCCGGAGTCATTGACTTTGCGGCCAAGTATGGTCGGATCCTCGGAACGGTCGCCGACATCGACTTCACCCGCAAGGGCGATACGGTGAGCTGTCTGCTCGAGCCGTTGCTTTCGCGCGATCCGGCCGATGACGTCTATCGGTTCGCGCTCGAGTTCGCCTTTGCGACCTATCAGACGCTGAGCCGCGACGTCTATGGCAACTCGTTCCGCTTCTCGAAGCTGAGCGCCGCCTATGCGTCGCCGCCGCACGCCGGGACCTACGACCGCATCTTCCAGTGTCCGGTCGAGTTCGGCCAGCGCAGGAACGCGCTGGAATTCGACACTGCCTGGATCGACCGTCCGGCGGTCTGCCCCGACGAGATGACCAGGGCGATGGCCGGCCGAATCTATGATCAGCTTCTCGATCCTGTCGCGCGGGACGACGGTCTTGCTGCCGACATCCGGCGACGGCTCGTCGAGCATCCCGGCCGCTTCCCGAGTATCGAGGCGATGGCGGCGGAGCTTGCAATCCATCCACGGACGTTCCGCCGCAGGCTGCAGCTGCAGCGGAAAACCTACCGGCAGATCGTCTCCGAGGTCCGCATGCAGCTCGCGGTCGGTTATCTGCGCAACACGCAAATGACCAATGACGAGATCGCCGCGCGGCTTGACTACAGCGACGCGGCGAACTTTCGCCACGCCTTTGTCCGCTGGACCGGCAAAAGCCCGTCGGACTTCCGCGACGGCCGGGCGCCAGGCATCGCAGCAGGCGCGCAAGATTCATTGGCGGATGTCCCAAACTAACCGGTCAAGCGGGCCAATTGCACCTTTTACGGGTCTGACCTGCTCGATAGCGTTTTGAGACCAAGAAGATGCGCGGTTGCGCGATCGGGGTCTGCATGGCGCCGCTCGCGGCGCCGGGCAGTAATCATAAAATGTCGGGTCGTGCGGGACACACCGCGTGATCCGGGAGGGGACATTCTGACATGAATATGGTCGTCGACCGCTCTGCGCCGCCGTCGCAATTGCTGCTCGCGCTCGAGGTGCGCGGGATCTGGGAGCTGCAGGCGTTCTTCGCAAGCTATCCGCTGCTTCGCCGCGCGCCGCGCGGGGACGGACATCCGGTCCTCGTCTTGCCGGGGCTCTCCGCCAGCGATATCTCGACGCGACCGTTGCGCGCCTACCTGAAGGCGCAAGGCTATGCGGTCCACGGCTGGAAGCTCGGACCCAATCGCGGACCGCGTCCCGGCGTCGAGGCTGCCATGGACGCAAGGCTGGCCGAGCTCGCCGAGCGATACGGTCGCAAGGTCAGCCTGATCGGCTGGAGCCTCGGCGGTGTGTTTGCGCGCGAGATTGCACGGCGCGCGCCCGATCTGGTCCGCCAGGTGATCACGCTCGGCAGCCCGTTCGCCAATGAGCCGAAGGCAAGCAATGCCTGGCGTCTCTACGAGATCCTGAGCGAGCGCCAGGTCGACGACTGGCCCGACAGGGACATCATGAAGTTGCCGCCGCCGGTACCGAGCACGGCGATCTACTCACGCACCGACGGCATCGTCTCGTGGTGGGGCTGCCGCGAGCAGCATGCCGAGCGGACACAGAACATCGAGGTCGAAGGCAGTCATTGCGGGCTCGGGCACAATCCGGCCGTGCTCTATGCGATCGCGGACCGCCTCGCGCTCGGGGAGGATGAATGGTCGCCATTCGACCGCAGCGGTCTTCGCGGCATGGTGTACCCGGATCCGGATCGAGCCGATGACAGCGCCGCCCTGTTCCGGCCGCGCTGGGCGGCCGCCTGACGCGCAGTCCACGGGACGGCGTTTCGCCGCCGCCAGCCAAGTACCGCAAGGAGGACGTCGATGGGGACCGATGACAGGCAATCCGACACAGCCGGCACGGGAGCGATGCCGTGGCTCGGGGACCTGAAGAAAATGGTCGAAAAGTTCACGCTGCCCGGGTTCGATATTGCTGCCCTGGTCGAATGGCAGCGCAAGGACATGGAGGCGTTGGTCGAGGCCAACAGACAGGCCTACGAAGGCGTCCAGGCGCTGGTCAGCCGGCGCAACGAGATCCTGCAAGAGACGCTCGCGCAGTGGCAGGCGGCGATGCAGGGCTTCGCAAGCGGTGAAGCTATGACGAAGCAGACGGAGACTGCCAAGCAGCAGGTCGAGAAGGCGGTCGCGGATTTCCGCGAGCTGTCGCAGCTGGAAGCGCAGGCGCGCAACAACGCCTGGAAGGTCATGCAGGACCGCATGCAGGAGAACTTCGCGAACCTTCAGAAGCTGTTGCAACCGAAATAGCGCTGCGCGTGTGAGGCGTAAACCATCGGGGGAAAGTCATGAGTCTGGCCAAGTTGCAGGACTTGACGGGGCGCGTTGCGCTCGTCACGGGCGGATCGCGGGGGCTCGGTCTTCAGATCGCCGAGGTGCTGGGCGAACTCGGCGCCAAGGTCGCGATCACCGCGCGAAAGCGGGATGAGCTTGATGCCGCGGCTGCTCACCTCAAGGGGCTTGGCATCGAGGCGCTTCCGGTGGTGTGCGATATGGGCAGGCTGGAGACAATCCCGCCGATGATCGAGCAGGTCGTGGCCGCGCTGGGCCCGATCGACATCCTCGTCAACAATGCCGGTACGTCCTGGGGCGCCGCCACGATCGAGCATACGCTCGACGGCTGGAACAAGGTGATCAACCTGAATGTGACCGCGATCTTCGTCGCCACCCAGGAGGTCGGCCGGCGCTGCATGGTACCGCGGCGGAGCGGAAAAGTGATCAACATCGCCTCGATCCAGGGCCTCACCGGCTGCTATCCGGAAGGCACCCCGACGCTGGCCTACAACGCGAGCAAGGGCGCGGTCGTCAACCTGACCCGCACGCTTGCCAATGAATGGGCGCCGCTCGGCATCAACGTCAACGCGATCGCGCCAGGTTATTTCCCGACCAAGATGACCGCACAGCTCGACCAGAGCGCGACCGCGCATATGGCGCCGATGAATCGCGAGGGTGGCCCGGAGGACCTCAAGGGCGTCGCCGCGCTGCTCGCCTCCGATGCCTGTGCATTCATCACCGGCCAGACCATTGCGGTCGATGGCGGCGTGACCGCCGTCTGATCCGCAAGACCATAGAAGGGAGAGATCTCATGAACGATATGCCCTGGATCCGATCCTATCCCGACGGCGTGCGTTGGGACGTCGAGATAGCTCCCGGACCAGTGCAGAAGATATTGGGCGACGCCGTTGCCAAATGGCCGGATCGTCCCGCGATCGATTTCATGGGCAAGCGGATCACCTATGCCGAGCTCGGGCGGCTCACCGATCGTGTGGCCAAGGGCCTGCAGCTCCTCGGCGTCAAGCCGGGCGTCCATGTCGGCCTCTATCTGCCCAACACGCCGCACTACATCATCTCGTTTTTCGGCATCCTCAAGGCAGGCGGCACGGCGGTGAACTATTCGCCGCTGGACGCTGCCAAGGTGCTCGAACACAAGATCGAGGACAGCAAGACCGATATCCTGATCACGCTCGACATGGTTTCGCTCTATCCGCAGATGGCGGCGATGCTGGGCAAGACAAGATTGAAGAAGCTGGTGGTCGGGTCGCTCGGCGAGATCACGGCTGACCCCGACACCGTCGTCAACCAGATGAAGGCGGCCAAGCAGCTGAGCGACGTCGCCTGGGACGATCATCACATCAGCTTCGGCCAGCTGACGCACAATGATGGTGTCTACCAGGCCTATCCGATCGATAATCCGCGCGAGACCATCGCCGTGCTGCAATACACCGGCGGGACGACGGGGCTGCCGAAGGGGGCGATGCTCACCCACGCCAATCTGACCAGCGCGTGCCAGCAGTACCGGGCGACGACGGCCGGCTCGCCGCCGGTGCTGGTCGACGGGCAGGAGCGCTTCCTCGCAGTGTTGCCGCCGTTCCACATCTATGCGCTTTCTGTGAATGTGCTGTTCGGCGTCCTGATGGGCGCGGAAATCATCCAGCATGTCCGCTTCGATCCGAAGGCCGCGCTGGAGGAAATCTCGACCAAGTCGGTCAGTGTCTTCTGCGGGGTGCCAACCATGTTCACCGCGCTGATCAACCATCCGGAGACGCCGAAGCATAGCTTGCGCGCGCTGAAATATTGCGGATCCGGCGGCGCGCCGTTGCCGCTCGAGGTGGCGCAGCAATTCGCCTCGATCACCGGCTGCAATTTGAGCGAAGGCTGGGGCATGACCGAGACCTCGCCGAGCGGCACCTACACGCCGGCGCAGCATGGCGCCATGCGCAAGGCCGGCTCCTGCGGCATGCCGATGCCCGGAATCGTCATCAAGTTCCTCAATGTCGACGACAGCAGCAGCTATGTGCCGCTCGGCGAACGCGGCGAGATCTGCATCAAGGGCCCGAATGTGATGAAGGGCTACTGGAACAAGCCGGACGCGACGGCCGAGGTGACTACCGCGGACGGGTACATGCGCACGGGCGACGTCGGCTACATGGATGAGGATGGCTTCATCTTCATCGTGGACCGCACCAAGGACATGCTGCTGTGCAGCGGCTACAACGTGTATCCGCGCGTGCTCGAAGAGGCGATCTACAAATATCCGGCGGTCGAGGAGGTCGCCGTGATCGGCATCCGCGACGAGTATCGCGGCCAGTCGCCGAAGGCCTTCATCAAGCTGAAGGCGGATGCCAAGCCGTTCAAGCTGGAAGAGCTGCAGGCGTTCCTGAAGGACAAGCTCGGCAAGCACGAGATGGTGCAGGCGCTCGAAATCCGCGCCGAACTGCCGAAGACCGCGGTCGGAAAGCTATCGAAGAAGGAGCTGTACGACGAGGAGGAGCGCGCCGCCCGGGCGCAGGCCTGAGATCGCCTGCGCGAACCGGATCGGCAGCGGCGGACAGGTGTCGCGCCTGGGCAATGACCGCGACGCGCCAGATATCGGCACGCCGTCATCAAGACGGCGATCGCCGTCACAACGTCAAGGGAGGGAAGAATGGATCAACTCAGCAGCATGGATGCATCGTTCCTGCATCTCGAAACGCCGGAGACGCCGATGCATGTCGGCAGCCTGATGATCTTCGATCTCCCCGAGGGTTATCAGGGCGACTACTACGAGGATGTCAAGGAGATGCTCGGCAAGCGTCTCCATCTCTCGGCATTGCTGAACCGCAAACTGGCGCAGATGCCGTTCCAGCTCGCCGAGCCGGTCTGGACCGAGGACGATGATATCGAGCTCGATTATCACGTGCGGACTGTCACCTTGCGGCGTCCAGGCACCATGGCGCAGCTCGAGCAACTGGTCGCGCGGCTGCATGCCTCGCTGCTCGATCGCAGCCGTCCGCTGTGGGAGATGTATGTCATCGATGGCCTCGAGAACGGCCAGGTCGCGTTCTACACCAAGGCGCATCACAGCGGCGTCGACGGCAAGGCCGGTGTGGAGCTCGCCAAGGTGCTCTATGATGTCTCGCCCAAGATGCGCGAGGTGCCGCCGCCACGGCGCAAGCGCGCCTCCGGGCAATACCAGCTCGGCGTGACCGAGCTACTGCAGGCGGCGGCCAACAATGCGGCCCAGCAATACCGCAAGCTCGCGGAGCTGCTGCCGACGGCGGCCAAGGCGCTCGGCACCGCCGCCACCGTGATGGCCAGCCAGCGCTCACAGAAGGGGGAGCGCTCGCTCAGCCTTGGACTGGCTCCGAAGACGGTGTTCAACGATTCCATCACCAACCAGCGCTCCTACAGCACGATGTCGCTGCCGCTTGCCGACATCAAGGTCCTGGGCAAACGTGTCGGCGGCACCGTCAACACCATCGTCATGGCGATGTGCAGCATCGCGCTGCAACGCTTTCTCGCCGAGCGCGGCCTGCTGCCCAAGGAAGCCCTGATCGCGATGGTGCCAGTCAGCCTGCGTGCCGAAGGCGACAAGGCGATGAACAACCAGGTCTCGGCGGTACGCGTCGACCTGGCGACCGATATCGATGACCTGCCGACCCGGTTCAAGGCAATCCACGCGTCATCCGAGGCGGCCAAGGCAGTCGTGCGCGAGCTCAAGCCGGTGCTCGGCGTCGATGTGCCGATCACGGGGTCGCCGTGGCTGATGACGGGGCTCGCCTCGCTGCTTGGCCGCTCCAACCTCGCCAGCCGCATGCCGGCAGCGGGCAACGTGCTGATCTCCAACGTGCCGGGACCGGGGCAGCACCTCTACATGGCCGGCGCACGGATGGTGCATTATTTCCCGGTTTCGATCCCCTATCACGGCAGCGCGCTGAACATCACGGTGCACAGCTATGCGGGACTGCTTGAGTTCGGTTTGACCGCATGCCGGCGCGTGCTCTCGCAGGACGAGTCCTACGAGATGATCGAGCACCTGCGCGCCGCCCTGCGCGAGATCGAGGCTCTGCCGCCGGTCGAGGCCGAGATCGTCGAGCTGCAACCTGCGGCTCAAGCGAAGGCGCCATCCGCGACCGCGGCGTCGGTGACGGTCATCCAGACCGACGAGGTGCCACCGGCCGCCGCAAACGACAAGGCGAGCCGGGCCAGCTAGGCGCGGAGGCCTTCAACGCTTCACATCGCCGGAGCCGGGACGCCACCGCGGTCTCCCGCCCGGCGCCGGAATCAAAAGAACATTTGGAGGAAACTAGGATGCACCCACCCGCCGCAAAGGGATCGCTGTCGGTACTGGAAAGTCCGGCGCATAAATCCCTGTTCTCGAAGATCGATTGGCGCCTGATCCCGCTTCTGCTGATCGCCTACATGATCGCCTATCTCGATCGCATCAATATCGGCTACGCGCAGCTGCAGATGAAGCAGACATTACCGTTCGACGATGCGGTCTACGGTCTCGGCGCGGGCATCTTCTTCGTCGGATATTTTCTGTTCGAGGTGCCGAGCAACCTGCTGCTGGAGAGGATCGGCGCGCGCAAGACCCTGCTGCGCATCATGGTGCTGTGGGGACTCGCGGCATCCGCCATGATGTTCGTGTCGACGCCGTTCCAGTTCTATGTCGTCCGGTTCCTGCTCGGCGTGTTCGAGGCCGGCTTCTTTCCCGGCGTAATCCTGTACTTCACCTATTGGTATCCGTCGGCGCGGCGCGGGCAGGTGATCGCCACCTTCATGTCGGCGACAACGATCGTGTCCGTGATCGCCGGTCCCTTGTGCGGCTCGATCCTGAAGTATTTCGACGGTGCCGGCGGCCTTCATGGCTGGCAGTGGCTGTTCCTCGTCCAGGGTCTGCCGGCGCTGATACTCGGCATCCTGGTCTACGTCCTGCTCGAGGACAAGCCCGCGCAGGCCGCGTGGCTCTCGAAGGACGAGAAAGCCCTGCTCGAGGACACCTTCCAGCACGATGAGAAGGACATCGAGAGCGAACCCTCGGGAACGTTCGGGCAGATGCTCAAGGACCCCAAGGTCTATGTGTTGTCGTTCGTCTATCTGCTGCTGCTCGGCGCGACCTACACGATGGTGTTCTGGATGCCGACCCTGATCCAGAGCTGGGGCGTCAAGGATTTGTTCCTTGTCGGTGTTTATGCCGCGATCCCGAATGCCGCCGGCGTCATCGGCATGATCCTGATCGGCCGTCACTCCGACAAGTGGCACGAGCGCCGCTGGCACTATGCCGCCTGCGTCGCGATCGCCGCGTTCGGCCTTTTCATCACGACGATGCTGCAGGGCAACCTCGTCGGATCGATCCTTGCGCTGTCCTTTGCGGTGATCGGCATTGCGTCGGCGACGCCGCTGTTCTTCGCGCTGACCAGCGAATACCTCTCCACCGGTGCCGCCGCCGGCGGGCTTGCACTGATCAGCAGCCTTGGAAACCTAGGCCCGGCCATCAGCCCCTCGATCAACGGCCTGATCGTGCGGAGTACCGGCGACAACATCTACAGCATGTACTTCGTGATGGCGCTCTACGTGCTGTCGGGATTGCTGTTGCTGCTGTCGATGCGGCCTGCGCCCAGTGCGCGCCTGGCGATGGCGTGAGGACGAAACGAGCGGCCCGGCCCGCACGGAGCCGGGTCGCTCGACGCTCCGCGGGAATGCTGCCGGTGATCGAGCGAATATTGGGACACATGCGATGAGGATCGTTCTGCTGGGGCCGCCTGGCGCGGGCAAGGGAACACAGGCGAAGCGCCTGGTCGAGGAGTACGACATACCGCACCTTTCGACCGGCGACATGCTGCGTGCTGCGGTTGACGCGGACACCAGTATCGGACGGAAAGTCAAGGATACCATGGTGAGGGGTGGGCTCGTTCCCGATCAGCTCGTGATCGCCGCGGTGATCGAACGCATCTCGCAAGCCGATGCCAAGCATAGCTTTGTGCTCGACGGCTTCCCGCGGACGATGGCCCAGGCGGTCGGCCTCGACGATCTGCTCGATACCGAGGGTCTTGCGATCGACCATGTCGTCGAGCTCAAGGCCGACGAGACGGTGTTGCTGGACCGGATCGAGACGCGGGCCCGCGAGGCGAGAGCGCAAGGTGGCGCGGTGCGCGCCGACGACAATCACGAGACGCTCAAGCTGCGTATCGACGCCTATAACGAGCAGACCGCGTCGCTGGTCGACTACTACCGATCGCGAAACATCCTTCGAACCGTCGACGGACTGCAGCCGGTCGATGCGGTCGCCTTCGCCGTCGTCAAGGCGATCGGCCAAGATCGGTCGGTGATGTGATGCCGGCGACGCAAAGTCGCGACCCTCGGCTGTCCGGCTATCCCGACCGGATCGAGGTGCTGGGGCCATTGCGCAAGTCGCTTGGCGAGGTGAAGGAGACGGCCGACCAGTTCGAGCAGGCCCAGCTGTTGTTGCGGGCGATCGAACGGTTCTCGCGCAGATATGCTGCCGACCGGAACTGCGGCGGTGCACCCGCCGAGCTGGCGCGGCGGCGGCTTGTCGCACGCGCCGTTCGTGGATTGCGCAGAACCGTTCTGGCAACGAAGGGAGGCGCCTCATGTCGGTGAGCGGAAATGAAGGTCAATGCGCGCTGGTGACCGGAGCATCGGGCGGCATTGGGCTCGAGCTCGCGCGCGTGCTCGCGGCCAATCGCCTCAGCCTCGTGCTGCTGGCGCGCAGCCGCGACAAGCTGCAGGAGCTCGCGCGCGAGCTCAAGGCAAGTCATGGCACCAAGGTGACCATCGTGGCCGCCGATCTGAGCGAGCCGGCGGCGCCGCAGGCGGTGTTCGATTCACTGATGGAAGCCGGCGTGCGGGTCGACCTGCTGGTCAATAATGCCGGCCTTTTGCTCGAAGGACGCGTCGGCGCAATCGGCCTCGACGATCAGTTGCGGCTGCTGCAGGTCAATGTCGTCGCCATGACGGCATTGACCCGTCTCTTCCTCGCGCCGATGCTCGAGCGCAACAGTGGACGGATCCTGAACGTTGCGTCAGTCGCGGCCTTCATGCCGGTGCCGAATCTTGCGGTCTATGCCGCGTCAAAGGCCTATGTGCTGTCGTTCGGCGAGGCGTTGTCGCAGGAATTAAGTGGCAGCAAGATCACGCTGACGACGTTGTGTCCCGGCGTGACGAACACTGGAATGGTCCAGGGCACCAATCTCGGCAACATGCCGAGCATGATGATCATGGATGCGAAGACCGTCGCACAGGAGGGCTACCGCGCCTGCATGGCAGGCAAGCCGGTGCATGTCGCAGGGCTTGCCAACGAACTGGCGGTCCAATGGATCAAGTATCAGCCGAGTTGGCTGTTGCGGGCCATCGGCGGTGTGTTCGGAAAGGCCGCACCGCCGAACTGACGTCTCGTGCTCGCCGGCAATGCACGGCTGCACGGGCCATTCTTGACCATCAACAACGGACGCTACCCATGGGACGTGACGAGCAGACCGTCGAACCACCCTCGCTCGCGCTGCTTGCCGCGGAAGGGCGCGGCTTTCTCGACATCCCGGCGCTGATTGCCGTGGCGGCGCCGCTTCTGGCGACCGCGCCGCGGGGGCAACGCCATCCGGTGATGGTTCTGCCCGGGTTGGGTGCCGATGACCGGTCGACCTTGGCCATCCGCTCGTTCCTCGAGTTCCTCGGCTATCAGGTTCATGGATGGGGCCGCGGCCGCAATGTGCGCGCGCCGGATGCTGACCTCGCCGCCGTGGTGGCGCGAGTCCTCGAACTCGAAAAGCAGGGCGGCTCGAAGGTCAGCCTGGTCGGCTGGAGCCGTGGCGGCATCATTGCGCGCGAGGTTGCCCGGCAAATCCCCGCGGCGGTGCGGATGGTCATCACGCTCGGCAGTTTCGCGGCGCCGGGGGCGAGCAATGTTCGCGCGATCTGGCGGCTTCTGACCGGCCAGAAATACCAGCCGCCGACGGCCGAACGGATCAGCCGCCTCGCGCAACCGATTCCCGTGCCGTCAACATCGATCTATACCCGCACCGATGGCGTGGTGGCGTGGCGCGCCTGCCTGGAGCAGGAGGGCGGAGAGTGCGAGAACGTCGAAGTGAACACGACGCATTTGGGGCTTGGCTTTCACGCGCCAGCGCTGTGGGTGATTGCCGATCGCCTCGCCCAGCCGGCGGGAACCTGGAAGCCGTTTCGTGCGCCTCCGCAGGTCGGAATCTGGTTTCCGACAGCGACGCGCCGCGATTGAGATCGAAAGGGCGCAGCTGCCTGAGGCTACCGCGCAGCGCTTCCCGGTGACCGCATCTCGGCGACCATCATCCGCAGCAGCTGCATTGCGGCGGGCGGCAGCGTGCGTCCCTGACGGGAGACCACGTGGGTGCGGCCACGATGCAGCAGCGCGTTCTTCATCGGGAGCGCCACCACCTTGGCGGCATCAGCCTCCGTCATCGCAAGGCGCGACGCCAGCGCATAACCAAGTCCGGCGGTCACGTAATGGGCGAGCGCATCGAACGAGGCGGTCGTGAACGCGAAATTGAGGCGAACGCCTTCGCTGATCTCGGCGGCCTGGACATGCTGGCGCAGGCCGAAATTCGGATGCATCGCGGCGCCTTGGTAAGGCGCGAGGTCGGCGAGCCTGAGCGGCCGGCCCAGCTGGGTCAGCGGGTGCCCGCGCGGTACGATAGCCTTGATCGGGTGCGGCTGCGAATGATGCGAGCGCAGCCGATCGTCGCGAGGCGGATTGAACAGGACGCCGATATGCGCGCGTTCTCCCACGACTTGCTGGACGATCTCGTCGGTACTGCCGATGTCGAGGCTGATCGTGATCTTCGGGTGGCTTTGCATGAAGCGGCACAGGCTGCTCTTGGCCAGCCAGTCGACATAACCTTCGCCCGTCACGAGATCGATATGACCCGACTCAACTTTGCGAATGCTGTCTATCTGCGCCAGCAGCGCCTGTCGTTCGCCCTGCTGGCGCTGCAGGTAGGCGGCCAGCAGCTGGCCGGCGTCGGTCGGCGCGACGCCGCGGCCCCGTCGTTCGAGCAGGCGCGCGCCACATTCCTTCTCGAGCAGGCCTAGCGCCCGGCTGACCGCAGAGGCGTCCATGCCGAGCGCGCCGGCGGCGCCGCGCACGGAGCCGCTATTGAGCACTTCCATGAAATAGTGCAGTCGGCGCGGCTCCAGCTTCGGATTCATCGGCATGGTCCTGATCGTTGCAAGTCGCGCAACGAATATTCAATGGCATGGCCATTTATGCAAGTGCGTGAATGTGGGCGCGCGACAACGGATCAGCGTCGGAAATCGTATTCGCGATCCGGGATTGGCCGGCTCGCTCGCGCCCGCAGGTTTCGGCGAACTTCAAGGCGATCCTGCCGTGGCGGACCGTTGAGCCTTGGCGGTTTGGGCATGGCGTCGAGACAGGATCGTCTGGATTTTTTCCCAGACGCTTCCAGCCTTCGGAACAGCGAAAACTCGAAGATTCGAACGTGTCGCCTGAAGTCCTGCCAAGATTTCCGACGTGACCGGCGGCGGCCCTCCCTCGTCGAACCAGGATCGTCTCTTCAAGTCCGTTGCATAAGCAATGTGTCGCTTGGCGCAGTATCTGTCCGGACTTCGTCCGCAGATCAGCCGCCTGCTCCAATCTGGCGGAACATCTCATGTCGCGCAATCGTGCCTTGACTCACTGAGTGCGGCGAGCAGGGTGCTCCACGCAAAGGTGATAGAAAAGTTGTCCATAACAACACAGACAGATTGTCCGTTGTCGTTCGATGCTCCTTCTGGATCGCCGGCATTGTTGCACACCGGAAATGGTCCATCTATTGCTCGGAACGCTTTCGATCGCGTCACGAAGTTGATTGTTTTGCGATGACAGATATTCGAATACTCACCGCAGAGCCAGGAGCGATCGAAGTGGCTATCTGCTGCGCGTTGGCGCGTCAATTCATTTTCAATGCTTCGTACTTCCTTCGAGGAAGAGCTAAGATCATTGCAACAATTTGCTGCCGATCGGAGCCTTGGCGTGCTGCTCGTCGCGAAAGCAGATGGTGCGCCGATAGGCGCCTGCCTTTTGGTTGAGTCCGAGTTCGAGCCGAATCACGATGTCGCACCATGGCTCACAGGTCTGTTCGTTGTCCCCGAACATCGCAATGAAGGAGTGGGCACCATCTTGGTGCGGACGATTGAGGATCAAGCGCGGCAGCGCGGATTTTCGCGGCTAAACCTCTATACGTCAGAGGCAACCGGCTTCTATGCGCGGTTCGGATGGTCGACCGCCGATCGCACCAATTGGAGGGGCGTCGATGCAACTCTCATGGTTCGAGATCTATGAAGCGACCTCACGGGCTTTGGGTTCGGCAGTCGCGCCACCCTCCTCGAGGCATCGACAATCCGCCGACGGTAGGTGCCTCGGAGAGGCCCCTGGTCCCAACTTGTCCGCCGCAAGGGACAAAATGTCTGCCTTAAAGCCGGCCATCGCGCTCTAATTCATTGAATTTGCGTCGTCTTGGGATTTGGCGTGCTCTTTGCTCTGGGAGTGATCGGGTCAATGATCGTATGGCCGCTCGGTCCGGGTTGATCCGGGCGCAACCATCGTTTGAGGACTGTCAAATGGCGCTCGCGCGAGATCCCGATGGTCAGTATGAGGTTCACCGTCATGGAATCTTTTTCGTGATGTACAAGGATAATTCCGAGGTCACGTGCATGATCGCGCGCAGAGCTCTCAACGTGATGCGCGTTCGGTTTCATCCCATTCCAAGCGCGGAGGAATTTTTCCTTATGCGTCGAGCGCGAATCGAACGCGCCGCCAGCGACAAGTTTGAAAACCGTCAGTCCAGCGCCACCCGCGTGGTTTCGCTCGATCGGTTCGACGTGGATTTCTGAGCCAAACTCAGCTTTATAAATGATGCTACAACTCGACAAAGCGGCCGCGTTCCCTGCTCCGTCACAGGGAAGTCCTCCCGGATACAAAGCATCGATGTCCACAGCGATCAGGTCCGGTTGTTGGACACTCGGCGTGCTCTCGGGCATTTCCCGAGCCAATCCAATTGTTCGATGGTCAAAGTATCTGCTCCGGCCTGCCCGAGGCAGCGAAACTCGGACTAGCGCAGCTTTGCAGTCCGGGCATGAGAAGCAGCCCCGGATGTCGGGGAGGCTGCAATGATCGTGCGCTCCAAGCCCGGCTTCTGGGACGTTGCGTTTGCCGTCAATGGATCGATCTTGCCGCGGATCGCGCCGCATCTGGTCGCGATTGCTCTGATCAGTGTGTTGGCGATTTTTGCTGCCATGGAGCATCCGGGCATCTTCGCGCGCATCAGTGCGGTTCCGTTCACGCTGATCGGCATAGCGCTGTCGGTCTTCATGAGCTTCCGAAACAGCACATGTTACGCCCGCTGGTGGGAGGGACGCGAACTCTGGGGCAAGCTGATCATCGCCAGCCGCTCGTTCGCGCGTCAGATCTCCACCCTCGAAGACGACGACCGGCGCGTCCTGCTCCGCGGCCTGTGCGGCTTTTGCTGCGGGCTAACGGCACGCCTTCGGGGTGAAGACGAAGTGGCGGCAATCAAACCGTGGAGTGAGATCGACGCTGCTTCAGGCGGTCCCAACCCCACCAATGCCGTGCTCAACCAGATCGGGCTGCATTGTTTGATGCTGATGAAACGGGATCGGATCGAGCCGATCCACTACGCCGTTCTGGAAGGGCAACTCACCGCGCTTTCCGACGTCCAGGGCGGTTGCGAGCGCATCGCGTCCACCCCGGTGCCATTCGCCTATTCGCTGCTGCTGCATCGGACCGCGCTGATCTTCTGCGTGACGTTGCCGTTCGCGCTTGCCGGATCGCTCGATTGGTGGACGCTGCTGCCCGTCCTGCTCGTCGCCTACACCTTCTTCGGTCTCGACGCGCTTGGCCATCAGCTTGAGGCACCCTTCGGGTTGGAGCCGAATGCGCTCCCGCTTGACGCAATGAGACGAGCCCTCGAGCGCGAGCTGCTCGCTCTGCTCGGTGAGCGCGATCTGCCCGCTCCCATGGAGCCTGTTCAGAATGTGCTGATGTAATGCTAAACAAGTGGCATAGCGCATGCTGACGGCGCGGTGGCGTCAGGGCTTGTCGCGCAGACGGACGCGACATGCCTCGCGTGGAGGGCGCGACCCCGGCCTGGGGTAGTCTAAGGGTGGCCGGGGCCGCGCTTACTCCGCGCTGGCGTACCGAATGTCATTCAATGCTCAACGGCACGGAAGGTGCCGAAAGTAACGGCTCCCGCCGGAAAGGGCGAAGTGCGCTCTAATCACTCCAACGATTCAGTGTGGGGTGGCGGCGGGTCGCCAGGAAAGATCATTGGACCAGACGTAGATGGCTATGGCTGCCAGACATAAGGCGATACCGATCCAGAAAATGGGAGAATGATGGATTGGTCGCCGATCTCTCAAGGCGCGCTTCATCTCGATTTCCTCATTGGCGCGAACAATCAACGAGTTTCAACTCACGTGAGGTTAGACGAAAGCGGCGTTGAAGTCATTTGTCATCACGTGGCTCACGTCGTTCATTGCGTCAGGCAAATGTCTGTCGGCGCTGAACCCATCCCACGCCCAATAGTAACGCGTTCAGGCTGGGTGGCATCGGCGTCGCGCCGGCGCGGCAGTTCTCGGCGGACAACTTGGCCAAATCTGTCGTGACAAATTGTCCATTGCCGGTAGCCAAGACCGCCTAACTCATTGATATGACGATGAGCTCAGACTGGCACGCCTGTTGCTAACCTTTCCTCGATGCACGTTTCACGGTTGGGCAAAAGAAGGAGATGAAAATGAACTGGGATCGCATCGAAGGAGACTGGAAGGCTGCAAAGGGTGCGCTCAAGGCAACATGGGGGAAGCTGACCGACAACGACATTGATGTCATCAACGGTGACAGAGAGCGGTTGGAGGGCAAGCTGCAAGATCTCTACGGCATTGACAAAAACCAGGTCCGCAAAGAGGTCGACAAATGGGCCAAGGAAGCAAATTGGGATTGATCCCGATTGATTGACCCCGGCGGATCCACGGCTGCTGCGAAGCAGTATCGATGCCCGATTGTTCGTAGAGCTCGCGCGCAATTGGACGCTGAACGCCATCACAACAGGTCGCTGCGCAGCGCTGATCGGCGGAGTGCGGCTTCAAGACTCTCTTGGACTGCGGAGATCTGCGCCTCGACGAGTGTGCCAAGCTACGACAGGATACATGAGGAGATACAATGTCGAAGGACCACGACAAGGCGTCGCACGGATCGCAGGACGCGCGACGTCACAAGATCGATCATCAAACGCGAAACGAGTGGCTTCACAGAGACGCGGGCCTTCAGGATGCGTGGCGTGCTTCCGGCATGACGCGCGACGACTTCATCCGGCACAACGAAGGTCTGATCGACAAGGTGATCGTCGCCAACCTCGATCAGGATCGATAAAGCGAGCCGGAAACGCGGCCCAGCGTGCTGCGGGTGATCTTATTCAGGTCACTCAGCTGAAGACCCTACTGAAGATCTGGCAATTGCGGAGTTGATTTATGTTGGACGGTAAGCCGCGCTTCAAGACGTATCATCATCCCGCCGGCGGTTGGGGTGCCGCCGCAGCGACTGCAAAGATTCTTCTCGAGCAGAGTGTGGTGACGAAGGGATCGCGCGCGCTTCTGTCGATGAACCAGCCCGGCGGATTCAAGTGCTCGAGTTGCGCGTTTCCCGACGCGGAATGCAAGAAAACGCTCGATTTCTGCGAGAACGGCGCCAAGGCGTTGGCGTTTGAGGCAACGAAGTTTCGGGTCACACGAGAGTTCTTTGAACGGCACACCGTGTCCGAACTCATGGAGCGGCCGGACTACTGGCTCGAGATGCAAGGACGTTTGACGGAGCCGATGCGCTATGATTCATGGTCGGATCGCTACGTGCCTTGCAGCTGGGACGACGCGTTCGCCCTGATCGGCAAGCATTTGCGGGCTCTTGAAAGTCCGCACCAGGCCGAATTCTATACATCCGGCCGCACACCCAACGAAGCGGCGTTTCTCTACTCGATATTTGTCCGGGAGTTCGGAACCAACAATTTCCCCGACTGCTCGAACATGTGCCACGAGCCGACCAGCCGGGGCTTGCCGCCCTCGATCGGTGTCGGGAAGGGCACCGTTATCCTCGATGATTTCGCGCACGCTGAAGCGATTTTCGTCATCGGGCAGAACACCGGAACGAATTCGCCGCGGATGATGAGCAATCTGGTCGAAGCGAGCAAGCGCGGGGTTCCGATCGTGGCCGTCAATCCGATGCCCGAACGTGCGTTGGTGCGCTTCGCCGATCCGCAGGATGTCATTCAGATGGCAACGCTCGGTTCGACCAAGATTGCCAGCGAGTTCGTTCATGTCCGCATCGGCGGTGACCTCGCCTTCCTCAAGGGGGTCATGAAGGTCATTTTCGAACGCGAGGAATCCGGCGAGAAGATCGTCGACTGGAAGTTTATCCGCGAGCATACCCTCGGCCTCGATGCGATCCGGGACGACGCGATGGCGCAGACATGGCCGGAATTGGAGAGGGCCTCCGGGCTTGAGGAATCGCAGATCCGGCGATGCGCCGAAATCTACATTCGCTCGCGCGCGACGATCATTTGCTACGGGATGGGGATCACGCAGCACCAGGAGGGGTCGCGGCTGGTGCAGCAGTTGGTCAATCTGCTCCTGCTCAAGGGCAATTTCGGCAAGCCGGGCGCCGGAATATCGCCCATTCGCGGTCATTCCAATGTGCAGGGAGACCGTACCGTCGGGATCGACGAACAGCCGAGCCAGGACTATCTCGATCGCGTTCGCGACGTCTTTGGGTTCGAGCCCCCGCGCGAACATGGTCATCATACCATTGAGTCCGTCGCCGCGATGCAGGCGGGGACGGCGAAGGTCTTCATCGGCCTCGGCGGCAATTTCGTTCGTGCCGTGCCCGATACCGAACGGTCGTACGCGGCGATGCGAAAGCTCGCGCTGACGGTCGCCATTACCACCAAGCTGAATCGCGGACATTTGGTTCATGGTCGTGACGCCTTGATGCTGCCCGTCATCGCGCGTTCGGAGATCATCCGGACGGCAGCCGGTGAGCAGTTCGTGACGATCGAAGACTCGATGTCAAACGTCACCGCGTCTCGCGGCGTGTTGCAACCGGCGAGCCCGCATCTCCTGCCCGAGGTGGAAATCGTCTGCCGGATCGCGCAAGCGACGTTGCCGAACAGCAAGGTCGACTGGAGAAGCTACAGCGAGGATTACTGCTTGATCCGCGACAAGATCGCGGAGGTCTATCCGGAGATCTACAGCGACTTCTCCGAGCGGATCGAAAGCCCGAGAGGCTTTCACCTCGACGTGCCGCCGCGCGAACTGGTCTGGCCGACGCCGAACGGCAAGGCGAACTTTCTGCTTCTGCCGGGTCTGGAAGTGAACGCATCCGTTTCAGATCCCGACATGCTGCGACTGGCAACCATTCGCTCGCACGATCAATTCAACACGACGATCTACAGCAACAACGACCGCTATCGCGGTGTCTACAATGACCGAATGGTTCTGTTCATGAACGCCGAGGACCGCGCGGCGCGAGGGCTCGAGGACGGCTCGGGCATTGCGCTCGAGACGATCAGCGATGATGGCATACAGCGGCGCGTGAGCGGACTGAGGGTGTTGGACTATCCGATGCCGCGCGGATCGGTTGCGGGATATTACCCCGAGCTCAATCCGCTGCTGCCTCTCGACTACTACGACAAGATCAGCGGGACGCCGGCAGCCAAGTCCATTCCGGTGCGAGTTGTTGCCGCTTGATCGGCCGGATGCCGGAGACGAAGTGCCGGGACGCATATCCTGAGGCAAGGAGGGGACATTGCTGGACAATCTCGATGCGGTGATTCTGGCACGTGCCCAGTTTGCGTTCACCGTCTCGTTCCATTTCATATTTCCATCTTTCTCGGTCGGGCTTGCGAGTTATCTGATGGTGCTCGAGGCGTTGTGGCTCAAGACGGGGCAAGGCGTTTATGCCAACCTGTTCCGCTACTGGCTGAAGATCTTCGCCGTTGTGTTCGGCATGGGCGTCGTCTCGGGGGTGGTGCTCTCATATCAATTCGGTACGAATTGGTCGGTATTCTCCACGCGAGCCGGGCCGATCATCGGGCCGCTGATGGCGTATGAGGTGATGACGGCCTTCTTTCTGGAGGCCGGCTTCCTCGGCGTCATGCTGTTCGGCATGAGCAAGGTCGGGAAAGGCCTTCATTTCTTCGCAACGTGCATGGTCGCGCTTGGCACACTGATCTCGGCAACCTGGATCATTGCCGTGAACAGCTGGATGCAGACGCCGGCGGGTTTCGCGATCAATGCGAAGGACCAGTTTGTGCCCGCCGGATCCTGGATCCCGATCATCTTCACCGCCAGTTTTCCGTATCGCCTCGTTCACACCGTGATCGCGGCCTATCTGACGACGGCGTTCGTGGTTGGCGGTGTGGGCGCCTGGCATCTGCTGCGAGACCGCAGCAATGCCGGCGCACGCAAGATGTTTTCGATGGCGATGTGGATGGCCGCGATCGTGACTCCGATCCAGATTCTCGCGGGTGATGCCCATGGCCTCAACACGCTGGAACACCAGCCCGCCAAGGTTCTTGCTATGGAAGGGCACTACGAACCCAGCCCCGATGGCGCGTCGCTTATCCTCTTCGGCTTCCCCAGCAACGAGACAGCGCAGGTCCATCATAAGCTCGAAGTGCCTCGCCTGGGGTCACTGATCCTCAAACACGATCCGGATGCACCTTTACCGGGACTCAGCGACTTTCCGCGGGATCAATGGCCGCCGGTACCGATTGTGTTCTGGTCGTTCCGGATCATGGTCGGCCTTGGATTTGCGATGCTCGCTGTCGGTATCTGGAGCCTGCTCGCGCGTTTCCGGGGAATGCTCTACGACTGGGCCTGGTTGCATCGCGCGTGCGTCGTTCTCGGACCGGCCGGCTTTGTCGCTGTGATCGCTGGATGGGTGACGACGGAGGTCGGTCGGCAACCTTTCACGGTCTATGGACTGTTACGAACGGCGGAATCACATTCGCCGCTGGCTGCGCCGGCTGTGGCGGCCTCGCTTGTCGCTTTCCTGCTGGTGTACTTCGCCGCGTTCGGCGCCGGCACCTATTATCTCCTGCGACTGATGGCGAAGCCGCCCGCGCCGGGCGAGAAGGAGCCGCCCAAGGTGCCGCAGCGCGCCGCAGGCATTACGCCGGCGGGCAGTGTCGGCGTGCCTCTGACTGCGGCGGAGTGAGGCCATGTCCAGCATCGACCTTACGACCTTCTGGGCTGCGATCATCGGATTTGCGGTGATGGCCTACGTCGTCATGGACGGGTTCGACCTTGGCATCGGAATTCTGTTCCCGAGCTTTGCGGTCGGCGACGAGCGCGACCAGGCCATGAATTCGATCGCGCCGGTCTGGGATGGCAACGAGACGTGGCTGGTGATGGGCGGCGGCGGTCTGCTGGCGGCGTTTCCGCTCGCCTATGCGATCATCCTTCCAGCCACCTATCCGTTGATGATCGCCATGCTGCTTGGGCTCGTCTTCCGCGGCGTCGCCTTTGAGTTCCGCTGGCGCGATCCAGGGCATCGGCCATTATGGGACATTGCGTTCTGGTTGGGCTCCCTGGTGGCCGCCTTTGCGCAAGGTGTTACTCTCGGGGCAATTCTGCAGGGTATCCACGTTGTCAATGATGCCTATGCCGGCGGCTGGCTCGACTGGCTAAGCCAATTCAGCATCCTGACCGGCGTCGCGGTTGTGATCGGCTATGCGCTGCTCGGCGCAACGTGGCTGATCTGGAAGACGGAGGGGACGAGCCAACGTCACGCGCGCCGTGCCGCCTTCTGGCTCGGCGCCGGCACGCTTTTGGCGCTGGGGGCCGTCAGCGCGGTGACGCCGTTTCTCGATTATGACTACTGGCGGCGGTGGTTCGCAATGCCCGGCGTCTTGTTGACGGCCCAGGTGCCGCTGTTGGTGCTGATCTGCGCGGTAACCTTCTTCTGGAGTCTGAAGCGAGAGTTCGAGCGGTTGCCGTTCCTCATGGCGCTGGCACTCTTCCTGCTGAGCTTCATCGGGCTCGGAATCAGCATCTATCCTTACGCCGTTCCACGCGCGATTACGATCTGGGATGCCGCGGCACCGGTCGAAAGCCAGTTGTTCATGCTGGTGGGCGCCTGCGTGATTATTCCGCTCATCCTCGCATACACAGGCTGGGCGTACTGGGTGTTTCGCGGCAAGGCCGGCACCGCAGGGTATCACTGATGCAGGCGCGGATTCCGCTATGGCAACGGCTCGTGTGGATGGCCGCGATCTGGATCGCAAGCGTTGTGGCGGTCGGCTTGGTCTCGGGCGTGATCAGAATGTGGTTACGTTAATTCAGTTCCGGTCAGCCCGGTCATTTGACCACCTCGTTTGTCGCGGAGCCGCAGGTTCCGGCGGAAAGCACCGCAGTCTCTGGCACGTTCCTGCATGACACATGCTCCGAATAGCGAACTGACCGCGCTCTGGACAATCGTGCTTTCGTTCTGGCAGCGAAGCGTCTTGGATCTAACCGTTGGACACTTCATCGTTTCGATCGTCATTCTCGCGATCGCAGTGCTGATCCGGCGGCTTTTCAGCCGCTTTATCGTCTCCCGTATCCACTCCTGGTCGTCGAGCAAGGTCGGCCTCAACCGCACGATCGTCGAGGCACTTGCTCCGCCGATTCAGTTTATTCCGATCGTCCTGGCCGTATTTATTATCGGCGAATGCGTGCTGACCAATCAGAGGCTCAAGGATGGGCTCCTCCAGATTGATCGTTCGTTGACCGCATTCACAATCTTCTGGGCGCTGTTCGAGGTGATCGGGCCCCTATGCGCGGTTCTGGATGGCCGGACGCCGATCTTCAGTCAGGCCATGATCGGCTGGACGGTCAGGGTCGGGCGCGCCATCATCGTTGCGCTCGGTGCGACCGCCGTCCTGGAGGTCTGGGGCATTCACGTCGGGCCTGTACTGGCGAGCTTCGGCCTCGTCGGCGTCGCGGTGGCGCTAGGCGCCCAGAATCTGTTCAAGAATCTGATCTCCGGGATCTTCATCATTGGCGAGCAGCGCTTTCGGAACGGCGATTGGATCCTCGCCGAGGGCATCGTCGAGGGAACGGTGGAAACCATTGGTCTGCGGACAACGAAAGTCCGCCGGTTCGATCAAGCACCCGTATTCGTTCCGAATTCGTATTTGGCGGACAATGCCGTCACCAACTTCTCGCAGATGAGGTTTCGCCGCATTTCCTGGATCATCGGCCTCGATTACAGCACGACGATCGGCCAGCTCCGCGATGTCCGTGATGCAATCGAGGCGTACATCCTCGGCAGTCAAGATTTCGTTCATCCTCCTGAAGCCGTCGCGTTCGTACGTGTCGACAAGTTCAATGAATCGTCGATCGATGTCATGGTCTATTGCTTCACCCGCACCACGGTCTGGGGTGACTGGCTGAAGATCAAGGAGGAGCTGGCGTATGCCATCAAGGCGATCGTGAAAAAGGCGGGATCTGATTTCGCCTTTCCAAGTCAGTCGCTCTACGTGGAGGCCGTCCCGACAGGGATCGAGCTTTTTCCTCACAATACGGCGCCGAGCAGTGATCCGACGAACGGGACGGGGGTGGTGGGCAAGGCCGTTCCGAAAGGCGGCGTGGCATGAATCCCAGCAACATTCTTGCTTCGTGGACGCTCGTGCCGGCGAGTTAGCCTTTCGGCGCTTCGGTCATTTTGTCCCAACGATTCCGGACAAAATGACCTTTCAGCGACATCGATTGCCATAACTGATTGAAATCACGTCGATTGCGGTCTGGCACGTCGATTGCGTTGTCGTCAGTTGCAAGAATGTCGTCGTCTGCATCGCGGGGCACGGCCCATGTGCAGCGAGTCACCAACAACTCAATCTCTGGGCAATTCATCATGGCGCAAACAATTGGAATGCCGGAACCGAGGCGGGCGTTCACGGGATTGATGACCGAAGCGCGAGGGAAGTGGGGTTGGTTCGTCGCTCTGGGCATTCTCTTTATTGCGCTGGGCTTCGGAGCTCTCAGCAATCTGCTGTTGACGACCATCGCAACGATCTTCTACATCGGCGTCTTGGTGATCATCGCGGGCGCCTTTCAGATCGTCCATGCGTTTAGGGTCAAAAACTGGCGCGGGTTCTTTCTTTGGGGCCTGGGAGGCTTTTTCTATGTTGCGGCCGGTACGACAATCGTTCTGGATCCAGCAATCGCTTCACTTGTTTTGACTCTCATATTGGCCGTTTGCACGATCGCGTCCGGCGTCATGCGCCTGTTGCTCAGCTTTAGAGCAAAGGGAGATCGCGGTTGGGGCTGGCTATTTGCCTCTGGACTGCTCACCGCGATCGCAGGATTGGCGTTTCTGTTAGGTTGGCCACTCAACAGTCTCTGGCTGCTTGGCCTGTTGTTGTCGATCGACCTGGTTTTCCAGGGCTGCACGCTGCTTGGTCTGGGCCTGCAGCTCCGCGGTATGCGGTAGACGGCCGGCTCGGGCGAGCGAAGAACGCCGCTTGTCCGGCCGACCTTCAAACGTCATATCAACGGCGAGATAAGAGAGCTGCCATGACCAATAACGGCCCGCCCAACGATCCTCATCACAGCAGACAGATTCACTCACACCGCCCTCAAGGAGGGACTCATCAGGCGGAGCAAGGTGTAGAGAAGGTGATGCCTGAGGGCTCTGCAAGGGAAACAACCTCCGGATCGCCAGATGCTGCGGACACCCCGCCAAGCGCCGCAGAAGACGTGCATGAGGCCATTGCGCGGCTCGGGGCGGAGAATGTCGATCTCAAAGACCGGCTGCTTCGGGCGCTCGCGGATGCCGAAAATGTACGCCGGCGCTCCGAGCGTGAGTTGAACGACATGCGGCAATACGCCGTAACCAAGTTCGCGGGCGATATGGTCAATGTCGCGGACAATCTGGAACGTGCGATGTCCAGTCTTCCTGCGGAGCTGCGCGACAATGCCGGCCCCTTCAAGACGTTTGTCGAGGGTGTGGAGCTTACCGAAAAGGAGCTGTTGCGATCGCTGGAAGCGCACGGCGTCAAGAGGCTCGATCCGGCCGGAAGCCGGTTTGATCCTCACTTTCACGAGGCCATGTTCCAGGTCAAAGATCCGTCAGTGCCAAGCGGCACCGTCACGACGGTCGTGCAGCCCGGTTACGCGATCGGATCGCGTTCGTTGAGGTCCGCGAAAGTCGGCGTCGCGAGCTGAAATGTCCGCTCGCCTCCGGGCGTGCCGCGCGATGGCCTCGATGGCTTTAGCAGTGTCGGCTCGGATCGACTACCTGTGCTTGGGAAACGTCACGGTCATCACGCCGTCGTCGAAATACGCGTTTATCTTATGAGCATCGACCGAACTGGGTAATAGCATCGAGCTCAAGACTCTGATTGTCCGTTCGGCACCACGGCCGTCGTTCACCTGTCGCTCAGCGATGATGGTGAGTACACCACGCTCAACGGACACGTCTATGTCGTTTGCCGTTAGACCATGCAGCTCTGCAACGATTTGTAGTTCGTCATCTGTCTCGTTCACGTCAACATTCAGCATCGTGAACCATCCTGGTCGTACATGCGACGGCGTAGCCCATCGACCGGATCAACCGGCAGCAATACGCGTGCCATCCGCGCGGCAATCATATCAACGGCTTAAGGTGTTGATCAGTGAGCCCGCAGACACTTTGTCAAAGTCGATCGGACAAGTTGTCTGATGCAAGTCTGGCGCGATCGCCACTTGTACGCTCTGGACGTCTCCAAAAATGGCGCTAGCATTGATCATGCAGGCTGGGGAGGTGTCGAGTGTCGAGCAACATCGATCAGGCCGCGTCTGAGATCGCTGACGTCCGACTTCTTGTGGAGCGATTGCGTCGCGTTGAGGCGTGGCGACGGAAGCGCTTCGAGCGCGCAATTCAGGATCTAGACCAAGAAATGGTATTTGATCGATCGAACGTGATCAGGATTTCGCAGCTATACACAGCGGTTTCAGTTCGTCGAAGAGCTCTCGAAGCGGGGGTCGTCAAGCCTTGGCGTGGCTTGCAATAGGCGAATGATGGCTTTCGGCTTTCCATGCGTTGAACGGTTGATCGAGCCCGCCATGATCAGATCTTGTCTTGAAGCCAAGGCGCAAATTCTCCCCCGCCAACAACTGTGCGAGGACATGCCATGAATACCGGCAAGTCATCTTCCAATGCTCCTTCTGGCGATCTTTGGCCGGCTCTGTCCTGCCAGGCCTTCGAGCAGACGCGACATCTTCTCCACATGGTGTTGCAGGCGGTTGGCAAGCTCAAGCTGGCCGGACCTTTCCAGGCGCAATGGGCTGGGGTTCCGCTGTGGCTCGGCGCGAGAGGCCCGACCACAGGTCCGATCCCTTGCGCTGGCGGCGTCTACGAGGTGCGCGCCGACTTCATCTCGCACGAGTTGCAGTGGTTCACGAGTTCGGGCGGATCGGGACAACTGCCGCTGGGCCCGACATCGGTCGCAGTGCTGGTCGACACATTCCTCGACCGGCTACGTCATGCGGGAATAGATGCTGCCATCACGCTCATGCCGCAGGAAGTGTCCAACGCGATCCCGTTCGACGAGGATAGGCAACAACGCTCATACGAACGCGACATGGTCAACGCCTGGTGGCGCATTCTTCTCAATACGCAACGCGTCATGCAGGTCTTTCAGGGAAGGTTCACGGGCAAGACGCAACCCATCGGTCTGATGTGGGGGACGTTCGACATTCGTCTGCCATTCTATAACGGCAAACCTGCTTCACCGGCGCCGAACGCCGGTTTTGTCCGGCGCAATGCAATGAATGCGGAGTTGATGGAGATGGGGTGGTGGCCGGGTGATCCCTCGTGTCCCAGACCCGCATTCTACTCCTTCACCTATCCGCAGCCACAAAGTATCGAGAGTGCGAAGATCGGGCCAAGCGCTGCGCGATGGGATGCCGGCCTGGGCGAGTTTCTCCTCGATTACGACGACCTGCGCCTGTCCGGCGATCCTGACGGCGATCTGCTTGCCTTCCTGGAATCGACCTACAACGCCGGTGCGACCGCGGCGGGCTGGGATTCCGCCCTGCTGGGCAGCGGTCGTCCGGAGTAGATCTCCGATGGATGCATGCACGACGGCAGATGCATTGTCCATGGATGTGCACAGGCTTCCTTACGAGATGTTTCGGTGCACGTCGCAAACGATCAGGGCGGAGTCCGGGCGAGCCAGTGCGACGAGCGTGAGTCCCGCTTGCTCTGCGCGTTCGACCGCAAGGCTCGTAGGCGCTGAAATGGTGACGAGCATCGGACAGCCCGCGCGAACGGCCTTCTCAACAAGTTCATAGCTGCATCTGGCAGAGAGCAGCAGAAAACCACCGGACGCCGGGATGTCGGACAGCGCCAGCGCGCCGATCAGTTTGTCGAGCGCATTATGTCGACCGACGTCCTCCCGAACACACAGGATTGATCCGTCGGGGCGGCAGAATGCCGCCGCATGTGTTCCGCCGGTGGATCGGCCGAGCGTCTGATGGTGTTGCAGGGCGTTTAGCGCGTCAGCGATGGCTTCCCGGCTCGTGGTGATGCGCCCACGTATCGGCGGCAACGGGCGCAGCACCTGCTGGATATTTTCCAATCCGCACAGCCCGCAGCTGCTCTCCGAAACGCGCCTGCGAGCGCGCTCCAGCGCGATTGCCGTGCCTTCTGCAGGCAAGGTGAGCCGGATGATCCAGCCGCCTTCCGTCTCGTGGACGATGATGTCGCTGAGGTCCCGGACATGCTTGACTAGGCCCTCGGCCAACGCGAATCCCGCCGCGTAGTCGCGAAGGTCGGACGGCGTTGCCATCATCACGGCATAGCCTATCCCACAGACCTCGATTGCGACGGGCGTTTCAACGGGAACAGCACGAACGAGATCGCCGTCATTGCGATCGTTGAACGCAAGGCGTCGTGCCGAAATGCTCAGGGTTTGGTTGGTCATGTCATTGCTCGCGCTAGCCGACGATCTGGACCGTTCGGGTGAACGTTATCGGAAGTCCCGTCGCAACATGCGTGCCACCCGGCCGACTGAACGACGTCAGTAGCTTACGACGTGGCTTCGGTGGATCGACGAACAATTTGTCCACCGATAATCGACAATCTTTCCATAGCGTCGGTTGCAGCAGGACAGACCGAGGCCCGTCACGCGTGCCTAAGCCAATAGACACTTTGTCCGAGGCGCTCCGGACAAAATGTCCGACGTGTCGTGATCTCGCGGCGTAAGTCGTTGAAATCACGCGAGCTGTGATGTGGCACATCTGTTGCTCAACGGTATTGGCGCAGGGACGCAAACCGCACATTGTCGATCAATTAAAAAGTAGAGGAGCGCGACGTGGCAAAGGTGATCGGAATCGACCTCGGAACGACCAATTCTTGCGTCGCGGTCATGGACGGCAAGAACACGCGCATCATCGAGAACGCGGAGGGGGCGCGCACCACACCTTCCGTCGTGGCGTTCACGTCCGATGGCGAACGTCTGGTCGGGCAGCCGGCCCGGCGGCAGGCGGTGACCAACCCGACCAACACCATTTTTGCCGTGAAGCGCCTGATCGGCCGCCGCTACGATGATCCGACGGTCGAGAAAGACAAGACGCTCGTACCCTACAAGATCATCAAGGCGTCCAATGGCGACGCCTGGGTCGAGGCTGAGGGCAAGCCGTATTCGCCCTCCCAGATATCGGCTTTTATCCTGCAGAAGATGAAGGAAACAGCCGAGGCCAATCTCGGTGAGAAGATCACGCAGGCCGTCATCACTGTTCCCGCCTATTTCAACGATGCGCAGCGCCAGGCTACCAAGGACGCCGGCAAGATCGCTGGTCTCGAGGTTCTGCGCATTATCAACGAACCCACCGCGGCGGCACTTGCCTACGGTCTCGACAAGAAGAAGCAGGCCAAGATCGCCGTCTACGACCTCGGCGGCGGCACCTTCGATATCTCCGTTCTCGATATCGGCGATGGAGTGTTTGAGGTGAAGGCGACCAACGGCGACACTTTCCTGGGTGGCGAAGACTTCGACATGCGGCTGGTCAACTACCTCGCCGACGAGTTCCAGAAGCAACAAGGCATTGATCTGCGCAACGACAAGCTCGCCCTTCAGCGCCTCAAGGAAGCGGCCGAAAAGGCGAAGATCGAGCTTTCCACCGTCACCCAGACGGAGGTCAACCTGCCGTTCATCACGGCGGACGCCTCCGGCCCAAAGCATCTTCAGGTCAAGATCACGCGCGCCAAATTCGAGTCCCTGGTCGAGGACCTCGTTCAGCGGACGATCGAGCCGTGCCTCAACGCCCTGAAGGACGCCGGGCTCACGGCCACGGACATTGACGAAGTCGTGCTCGTCGGCGGCCAGACCCGTATGCCGAAGATCCAGGAGGTCGTGCAGAAGATCTTCGGCAAGGAGCCGCACAAGGGCGTCAATCCCGACGAGGTCGTCGCCGTCGGCGCGGCAATCCAGGCCGGCGTCCTGCAGGGCGACGTCAAGGACGTGCTGCTGCTCGACGTGACGCCGCTTTCACTCGGCCTCGAGACGCTGGGGGGCGTGTTCACCCGGCTGATCGAGCGGAATACGACGGTTCCGGCGAAGAAGAGCCAGGTCTTCTCCACCGCCGAGGACAACCAGAGCGCGGTGACGATCCGCGTCTTCCAGGGCGAGCGCGAGATGGCCTCCGACAACAAGTTTCTCGGCCAGTTCGATCTCGTCGGCATTGCTCCGGCGCCGCGCGGCGTACCGCAGATCGAGGTGACGTTCGACATCGATGCCAACGGCATCGTCAACGTTTCGGCCAAGGACAAGGGCACCGGCAAGGAACAGAACATTCAGATTCAGGCATCCGGCGGCCTGTCCGAGAGCGACATCGAAAAGATGGTCAAGGATGCCGAGGCGCATGCCGCGGAGGACAAGAAGAGAAAGGAAGCAGTCGAGGCGAAGAACGCCGCCGAGGCGCTGCTGCATGCAACGGAGAAAACGGTTGCCGAGCATGGCTCAAAACTCGCGGCATCAGATCGCAGCGCAGTCGAGAGTGCCATGTCCGATTTGCGCGAAGCGTTGAAGGGCGACGATGCCACGACGATCAACACGAAAGTGAATGCCTTGCAGCAGCACTCGATGAAGCTTGCGGAAGCCATGCAGAGTTCCTCGCACGCGGCTCCTGGTTCTGCACCGAGTTCAGGCGGCGACAATGTCGTCGACGCCGAATTTACGGAAATCGACGACGACAAGAAGAATTCGAAATAGCACGCCCCCTGCAAGCGCGGGCGCGAGCTCGCGGCTACCAGTCGTGCTTTGCGCCGCCGTCGGGACGAAACTCCGGCTCTCAAGTGCTGGGATGCAATCCCGGTAGCTTCCTTTTACTCCATAAGCAGAAGTCTTGAAGGCATCCCGCCTTCATTTTTTAGGAGCTTTCTTATGCGACGACGTTCGACGGTCCTCACTGGCTTTGCCGGAGCAATGCTGGCCGCCCTGGTATCAAGCGCGCAAGGCCAGCAGCCGGCCCAAAAGGTGCAAGTCGGCGTACTTGAATGCAAGGGTGGACCGAGCATCGGCTTTATCGTCGGCGCGGTAACCAATCTGGCGTGCGTCTTGCGGATCAACGGACTGCCCGAGGACTACTATATCGCCACGATTCAGAAGGTTGGTCTCGATATCGGCATTACCGAGAGCACCGCGCTTGCCTGGTCGGTGTTCGCGCCCGTTTCCCAGCCTGGCCGCGGCGATATCGCCGGGACTTATGTCGGCGTCGACGCGATGGCTGCGGCAATCGTCGGTGTGGGCGGCAACGTGCTGCTGGGCGGTTCGAACAACAGCATCGCGCTGCAACCCCTGAGCGTGCAGGCGGAAACCGGCCTGATCGTCGCAGCAGGATTGGAGAGCATGACGCTGCAGCCGGGTCGCTAGGGGTACCGAAATTGACACCGTTCGCCGCTGCGAACGGTGTCGTCATCACGCGAATAGCAACGCTTTCTCGCGAAGGTTCTCATATGTTGAAGCGACTGTTGACGACGACATCTCCCGTAGTTCTCGCCGTATTGCTGCTTGGAAGCGCATGCGTAATGCCGGCGGCCGCGTTGTCCCAGGAAGCAGCTTGCTCTCAAGTCACGGCGGTGGAAACGCCGCCGCCGCCGTTGCCTCGATACGAACAGCCCCCTGTGCCTGCGCCGGGCTATCTCTGGTCTCCGGGATATTGGTCGTGGGATGAGGATGCCGGTGACTACTATTGGGTGCCGGGAACCTGGGTGCAACCACCGCGACCGGGCCTGTTATGGACCCCGGGCTACTGGGGGCGGCTTGCAGGAGCCTACATTTTCCACCCGGGCTATTGGGGTGAGCGCGTCGGCTTTTATGGCGGCGTCAACTATGGCTTCGGCTATTCGGGCATTGGTTACGAAGGTGGCCGCTGGGATCGTGGCCAATTCTTCTACAACAGCACGGTCAACAACGTGCGGAGTGTGACGATTAGAAACGTCTATCAGAAAACCGTCGTCGTCAATGAGACGGTGAACAACGTCAGCTACAATGGCGGACGAGGCGGCGTCGAGGCTCGTCCGACCGCTGCGGACAGAGCCGTCGCCAAGGAACAACATTTCGCACCCACGCCGTTGCAACGCAAACACGTCGAGGTCGCGAGCCACGACACCCGTCTGTTCAACAGAGCAAACGCTGGCGCACCGCCCGTGATGGCTACGCCACGCCCATCGATCCTGAACGGGCGGGACATTGTTCGACCACACCCGCCCGCCGAGGTCATGCCGTCGAATACGGAAAAACATCGACCCGAAGAGCTGAAGGGCGCGCGTCCCCAGGACCCCTCGCGGCAGCGGCTCGAAGACGCTCGACGTCCAGCGGAGGGGTCCGCGCCGGCGCGCAAGTCGCCAGCGGATGAAGCCGGAAAAGCCGCACCTCGCGAACTTGAGCGTGAACGAACGCCGCGGCCCGAGGCGGCCCCAGGACCTCTTCCTCCGGAAGAACGAAAGCGTGAGGACATCCGCGTGCCGGAAGCACGGCCAGAGTCCACACCGAGGCCGGAGCCTCGCCCCGAACCCATGGCTCGTCCGGCGGCGCGGCCGGAAATCGAAGCCAGACCTGCCGCACCCGCTGCGAGAACAGAACCGCAGAGGGAGGAAATGGGAGCTCTTCCGCGCCGCGGGTCCCCGGAGCAGCAGCGTTCCGGTGAAAGACCCGAGGAGCGGCGTCCCGAGCAACGCTAGGCGTGACGCGGACGATTCTTGTCAGGCAAGCGGTGCCTGGAACATCGTTAAGAAAGGCGTGCAGAGGTTGGAAGGCGATGACAACGAGTCTCGGAGGCAATGGACAACTCGACGACGGCAAGCCGCGTCTAACGGACGACGACATCGTGCGGGCGCAGCTGGGTCCGCGCGGTGTTCCTGGAGCACCGGATCCCGCACGAATGACGCCTCAGCAACTGAAGAATTACCCCAAATACGTGGATCCCGGTCATGTTGAATAATCGGGACCCGGCTCGCGGCCGTTCCCCGCTACGGGAAAGGCCGATCTCTGCCATCTTCAAGTCGGGAGCGGCAATTGGCTAAGAACCCGTACGATGTGTTGGGGGTATCCTCCTCAGCTTCGGCTGCCGAGATACAGAAGGCCTATCGCAAGCTTGCGAAGAAGCTGCATCCTGACCTCAACCCCGGCGACAAGGCTGCGGAGGAAAAGTTCAAAGAGGCGGCCGGCGCCTATGACCTGCTTAGCGATGCCGACAAGCGCAAGCGCTTCGATAATGGTGAGATCGACGCGACGGAAGCTGAGCGGCCGCAGCATCACTTCTATCGCGACTACGCCGATGCTGGAGACCCGCATGCTTACACGAGCGGGGCCGGCTTTGCCGACTTCATGAATTCGGACGATGCGCTTGCCGAGCTGCTAAGGCGCGGGCAGCGCGCACGCGCAAACCGGCGCGGTGAAGATCTCCATTATCGCCTGCCTATCGAGTTCGTCGAATCGATCAGCGGTGCAACCAAGCGAATCACACTGCCGGATGGCGGGACGCTGGAAGTGAAAATTCCCCCGGGCCTGGTAGATGGGCAGGTTTTGCGCTTGAAGGGCAAGGGAGCTCCCGGTGCCGGCAAAGGCGGACCAGGCGATGCCCTCATCGAAGTCGAGGTCATGCCGGATCGGCGCTTCATGCGGGACGGCGACAACATTCTGCTCGAAGTGCCGATCTCGTTGACCGAGGCGGTTCTGGGCGGTCAAATCCGGGTGCCGACACCGACCGGTGATGTTACGATGGCGGTGCCGAAGGGATCGAACACAGGCACGACACTGCGCCTCAGAGGAAAGGGCGCCCCGCGCCGAGGGGGAAGTGCCGGAGACGAATTGGTGAAGCTGACGATCGTCCTGCCGAAATCGCCGGATCCGGAATTGGAAGCGTTCGTCGAGAACTGGGCCAAGGGGAGAGAGTTCGATCCGCGCGAAGGCACCTTGTGATGACCCTCAACAAACAGGAATTTCTGATCTCGTCGGGACTGCGGGTGCAGACACTCGAGTTCTGGCTGGAGCAACGATGGCTGATTCCAACCGAGGCGGCTTCAGGCGCGCAATTCTCTGACGCGGACGTCGCCCGCGCGCACCTGATCCGCGATCTCAAGAGCGATCTAGGTGTCAACGATGAGGGGATCCACGTCATCGTCCATCTCATCGATCAGCTGCATGGTGTTCGACAAGCTTTCGCGCTGATGCGTACCGCACTTGACGACGATTCACGAACGGTTTGACAGAACGGGTGACCACGGTCGATCGGGGGACAGGCATTAGGGAGCAGCTATTCGATGGAACGCACGCTCGGCAACGGACCGATTGTTGGCTTGGTGCTTGAGGCCCTGGTCCGGCACGCTCCTCGTGAAGAACGTCTTGTCGTCCGATGACGTGTGGGCCTTGCTCCTTGAGGCGGCGACGCGCCTTGACGTTGACGGGGACCCGCAAACGCAGCAGGCAGCGAAGATCCTGGTCGATGAGGATCTGGCGCCCGTCTTCCTTGGTGACGACAAGAAAGCGTCGATCGATCCGCACTTCGGGAAGTCCTCGTTCATCTCGACACCGACCGAAGAAAAGTAACCCGCGCGCGAGCGTTAACGCGAGCGCGCCGTCGCCTTGGAGAACAACCCCAGCGATGGGTGGGGAACACTATGCCAACGTCAGGGCGTTTTCTCTATCGCCGAATTGACGGTCGCCGACAACGGCTTCAAGCGCTGGCTTGGGCATCCTGCGATGTTCGCGATCCAGCCGAGGAGCGGAATGGCTTATGGCCTGGCGTGGCCTGTGGTAGGCATACTGTTTTGCCTTCGCTTTTTTCATGGCGCTGGAGAAGGCCATCGCCCTGCGTTGAGATGGTGGTCGTCAAGAGCGGTGTCGGGAGAGATATGAATGTCTGAGGAAACCCCGCGTGACGTTGCCGAACCGGTGGTCGACCCGGAATTTGGACCTTGGCTTGCGCAAGCCTCGATTCTTGTCGTTGACGACGAACCCGGCATACGCAATTTCCTCGTCAAGCTCCTGCGACCTCGCTGCAGGCTGATCGAGGAGTCCGCGGACGCCAGGGATGCGTCGCGGAAACTCGATGGGCAGCATTTCGACGTCGTCATCCTTGACAATGTCATGCCTGGAAAGAGTGGCCTGGACTGGCTTGCCGAGCAGCGAGCGATCGGGTTCTTCACCGATGTCATCCTTATGACCGCCTATGCTGATCTTGATACAGCAATTGGCGCACTGCGCATCGGCGTCATCGATTTTGTGATAAAGCCATTTCGATCCAATCAATTGCTGAATGCGGTTGCGCGTTGCCTTGACCGGGCGAGACTGCAGCGGGAGAATTTCGTACTGCGCCATGAGCTGAAGTCGTCCTCGCAGCAGCTGTATCTGCGAAACAAGCTCCTCGGAGCATCCGCAGCAATTCAAAAGGCACGGGAGACTATCGCCCGGGTGGCGCCGTTGCCGACGCCGGTTCTGTTTACTGGCGAGTCCGGAACAGGCAAGGAGGTTGCCGCTCGATCGCTCCATTCGCTGTCCAACCGAGCGGACAAGCTGTTCGTGCCGGTCAACTGCGGCGCAATCCCTTCAGAAATGATCGAAAGCGAACTCTTCGGCCATGTGAGGGGGGCATTCACCGGCGCAGGGAAGACCCGAGAGGGTCTTTTTATGTTCGCGCAAGGCGGCACTCTTTTCCTGGACGAGATTGGCGAGCTCCCCTACCATCTGCAAAGCAAGCTGTTGCGTGTGCTTGAGGATCGTCGGGTGCGTCCCGTCGGCTCGGAGCGAGAGGTGCCGATCGACGCCCGGTATGTCTTCGCGACCAACGCCGATCTGCAGAAGCGGGTTGCAGCCGGCACCTTTCGCGCGGATCTCTATTTTCGCATCAACGTCATGCAGATCGATCTTCCGTCCCTTCGGGAGCGCGATCAGGATGTGCTCGAGCTCGCCGATATCTTCATGCGTGAGATTTCCGATCAGCTTGGTATGCCGCGCGTTCCAATCGACGTCGGAATGCGTACCTTCCTTTTGCAGTACGATTGGCCAGGCAACATACGGGAGCTCCGCAATCTGATTGAGCGGACGGTGATCCTCGGTGAATTCCGGGAGGACTATCTCAAGTCACGAGCCGAAAGATCGACCAGTGATGTCACACTCGCCGATGTGGAGCGGCGACACATCCTTTTTGTGCTTCGCGAGTCGAGAGGCGACCGTGAGGAAGCGGCACGCCGTCTCGGCATCTCGCGCAAAACGATCGATCGCAAATGCGCAAGTTGGCAACTCTGATAACGAGTTTTTCTCCAAGGGCCTCCGTGCGGTATCGCCTGCTGGCGATGGCACTCTTGCCGATGCTCGTCATTCTTCCGTTGCTTCTTGCGATCAGCATTTATCGCTGGAACGTGAGGTTCGACGCAGTATTGACGTCCAAGGTCCATGACGACCTGACGATCGCCAGGCAATATCTCGGGCGAATTTTCGAGAACACGGAGGACTATCTGGTATCGTCGGTGAATTCCGCGCTCTTTCAGTCGATTGTGCAAACCCCGGGCTATGAGCGTGGTGCCCTGAGCGATTATCTCAAGGACATCGCGCAGGCGCGCGGCTTCGATTTTCTCTACATTATCGCTGACGATGGCGCGGTGATCGCGAGTGAATATCAGATGGCGGCCGCGCCACGATGGAATTGGCCCGTCATCAGCTCGGCGCTTGAGGGTCGGGCACGAACCGCGATTGATGTGTTTCAATCCATGGAGCTCGCGGCGATCTCCGCCGATCTTGCGAAGCGCGCTCAGATCGACATCGTCGCGACACCCGGAAGCGCGCCGACCACGCGGACGCAGGAGAGCCGGGGGCTGGTACTGCAATCGGCGACGCCGGTTTCGCTGCCGAACGGACGAAAGGCCGCGTTGGTCGGTGGAATGCTGCTCAATCAGAACCTCGCCTTTGTCGACACGATCAATGATCTGATCTACTTCGGGGCGGGTTTGCCGGAAGGCAGTCGCGGGACCGTGACGCTCTTCCTCGATGATGTGCGTATCAGTACCAATGTGAGGATGTTCGAGGGGAGGCGTGCAATTGGCACGCGCGTCTCTGCGGAAGTTCGAGATGCGGTTCTCGATCGTGGCCAGACTTGGCTCGATGGCGCATTCGTCGTCAACGACTGGTACATCTCTGCCTATGAGCCGATCCGTGACAGCTATGATCGTCGCGTCGGAATGCTTTACGCCGGCTATCTTCGGCAACCGTTCACCGCAGCGAAGCGCGGTACGGTTCTGGAAATCGCGCTGGCATTTGCCGTCGCGGTTGCACTGACTGTTCCGCTGTTCTTGACGTGGGCGGCAAGTATCTTCCGGCCTCTTGAGCGGATGACGACAACGATTTCGAAAGTGGAAAGCGGCGAACTAGGCGCACGAACGGGACCCGTCGATGGGCGCGACGAGATCGAGCAGGTTGCGGTTCATCTGGATCGACTGCTCGATCAGATCCACGAGCGCGACGCCCAGCTGCGGCAATGGAACCAGGAGCTCAACCAGCGCGTCGAGGAGCGCACAAACAAGCTCCTGCATGCGAACCAGCAGCTCGAAGCAACAACCAGGCAGTTGATCATGTCCGAAAAGCTCGCTGCAATTGGCGAAATCACCGCTGGTGTAGCCCATGAGATCAACAATCCCATCGCGGTGATGCAGGGCAACCTGGAGATCATCAGGGATATGATGGGCGCCAAGGCCGACGAAGCAAAAACGGAGTTTCGGCTCATCGACGAGCAGATGCATCGCGTCAGTGAAATTGTGACGAGGCTTCTGCAATTCGCCAAGCCGCAGGAGTATGCCGGCTTTACCGATCAATATGATCCAGCCGTCGTCGTCACCGACACGTTGCCACTCGTTCAACATCTGCTGAACAAGACAACGATCAGCATCGAAACGGAATATCACGCCTCACGCCTAGTCTCAATGAATCGCACTGAATTGCAGCAGGTGCTGGTCAATCTCCTTGTCAACGCAATTCACGCGACGTCCGGAGGCGGGCGTTTGACGATTCGAACCTTTGATCGGGATGAGGGCAGGCGCCGTGGCGTCATGATCGATGTGACGGACACCGGCGGCGGTATGACGCCGGACGTAATGCAGCGGATCTTCGATCCATTCTTCACCACCAAGAGGCGGGAGGGAACCGGCTTGGGGCTGTCCATCAGCCAGATGCTTGTAACCCGCCAGGGTGGTAAGATTTCCGTTGAGAGCGAACCCGGCAAGGGTACGACATTTACGGTCTGGCTGCCTGCGGAGGACTGATGGCGACCGAAGAGCCGGTGACATTTCGTCCCGCTGCAAAGACAAATTGTCCATCGGCCCCTGGCCGCGGTCATCAAGCGATTGATATCGCGTGAAGCCTCGCTTGGCATGGCTGTTGCTGGAATCGCCAAGGGCGGCAGAAGCTTCAACCGCGTGCAACAATGAGTCTGAGGTCAAGGAGACGCAGCGATGCCACGTCATCATGGGAAGATGCCCCCTGTTCCGCCGGCCAACCGTAGCCCGAAGGGCACCGGCGGTGACCCCGAAGTCAAGAAAGATACGTCGTCGAAGAAGCGCGAAGACAACTACGCGGAACAGGGTGATACAGCAAACATCCGCGAGAACACCACCAACGAGGGCTACTTCCAGGGACGCCGCATCAAATGATGCCAGGCAGGCCGATGTTTTCCGGCCGTTGGTGACACCTCCCAGTCTGGTGTGAAGAGCGAGGAGCTCCAGAAATGACCGTTGTGTCCAACCAGCAGCTATCGAAAGATATGCAGGCCAAGGCGCATCTGCTCATCAATCAGGTCGGTCTCATGCCGCAGGCACAGGATCGGCCGTTGGAAGCGGACGACCTGCTCTTTTATATCAGTGAGACGACGATGCCGATGGCGGCCTTTTTGCAAAACCACGGGCTGTTCATGGACGATCAGGGGCTGCACTTCGACTTTTCGCAATTCGATGCCATCCGCGAGGTCGCCGTCAAAGTCGTTGCTGAGCATGACGCTGGAAAGCTGGACGGCGTGTGGAAGCAATTCGATCTCTCTACCGACGATGACGCCGACTACAATGGCGAGTACATCCTGCTTGCCCTTGCCGCCCTCGCGATTATGTATGGTCAGGGGAACTAGGCGAGCTGGGCGCCCCGCTGTACCAGCGGCAGGGCGAGATCGCGAACGAGGCGATGCGTGATGACGCTGAATGAACTGGCTGATGCGCTGGAAAAGGTTGACGAGGAGGCGTTTGCCTCAATGCTGTTGGAGTACGAGCTCAATCACGATGATGAGCCCAAGGTCGTGAAGACGATGATCGTCGAGGCGCTACGTTTTGCGGACGCGCACGGATTTCGTGCAGCCCGGCCGTCACTCGATGGGGCCGACTAGTCGCGCCGTCGTCTCGATGTGTTGTTCCGAAACGCTTCCAGAGCTCGCTTAAAGAGCTCATACCGGAACTTTGCGTCCCTTAGCCCAATCCTAGCGAAATAGCCGGCCATGGCCGACGTAGGTGAATGATCGACGCAGCCTCATCTGGGCGTGCCGGTTCTTGGAAGGCTAGACGTTCTCGAGGGTTATCGCCGATCGCCCTCATCGATTTCGATCCATATCGGACGGTAGTTTTGACAGGCAATCTTTCACCCTCAGTTTGGTGAGTAGTGCCCCAAAGCGACACGCAGGACATTTTGTCCGTTTTGCTTTCGACAAGTTGTCCGATAGCGCTTCCCTCCTACGACGCAACTGATTGATATCGTAGAGCTTCCGATGTGGCACATGAGTTGCTCAGGATCAGGATTGGGGGCCGCAGCGGCAACGACTATCCGTCACGTACTGCCGGCCTCCGGCCCGATATCGGCAAGGATCGCACTTTGGCACCGCCGTTCACCCCCGAGAGAGGACCCCATGGCGTTTCATCCGTTGCATGACTGCGTTCTGCTCGGAAGAACCGAGGTCGAAGAGAAAACAGCCGGTGACATCTGAACCACGAGATCCACGGCGACGCGCGTTTGTCGCAGCACCAGGCGGTGCGCCGTCGCGAATGTTCTCTCCAGAGGAGATGTCCATGTCCTTCACGCTTCCTGATCTGCCCTACGCGCATGACGCGCTCGCTCCCTACATGTCCAGGGAAACGCTGGAGTATCACCACGACAAGCACCACGCCGCGTATGTCAATGCGCTCAATGCCCTTATCAAAGGCACCGAATGGGAGGGAATGAGCCTGGAGGATGTCGTCATCGGCTCCTTTGGAAGCAACGTTCCTGTATTCAACAATGCGAGCCAGGACCTGAACCATACCTACTTCTGGAAATGGATGAAGCCGCACGCCGGAAGCGCGCTGCCGGGAATCCTGGAGCGGCAAATCAAGGCGGACTTCGGTTCGATCGAGAAGATGAAAGAGGAGTTCGTCGCCGCCGGCGTCGGACAGTTTGGCTCTGGCTGGTGTTGGCTTGCAGTGCAGAACGGCAAGACAATTGTTATGAGAACGCCCAACGGCGAGAATCCGCTCGTCTATGGTGCAAAGCCCATACTGGGCTGTGACGTTTGGGAACACTCCTACTATATCGATTACCGCAATCGAAGGGCCGATTACATTAGGGCGTTTCTCGAGCACCTCGTGAACTGGGAGTATGTCGAGGATCTCTTCAAGAGGGCAGCGTGACCGATGAAGCGCATATCGACTGGCACAACCGGACGCTTCACGCTCGTCGTGAAGCCCGAACATCTGGCCAACCGGTTCAAGGACAGCATCCTGCCGCCGGTGTTGGCGACACCGGTCATGATCATGGCGATGGAGAATGCTGCCCTCAATGCCGTTCGTGATTATCTCGAGCCGGGCGAGAGCGTGGTCGGCACCATGGTCAACGTGCAGCATCTTGCTGCGACTGTGGTTGGACAGACGGTTACCGCCATGGCCGAAGTCACAGCGGTCGACGGCCGCCGGATCGCATTTTCCGTCCGCGCCTCCGATGAAATCGAGGAAATTGGCAAGGGGACTCACGAGCGGATGGTCGTTGAGCTCGCCAAACTGCGAAAACGCCTTGACGAAAAGGTCGCGCGATCCGCGGCCACCCGCGCCACGCCGCGCTGAGACCGGGGCGCTTCATACTGCAGTCGTCTAGAGCCGGAATTGATCATCAACCATGGGCAATAGCCATGTTCGACCTCATCGTCCATCCCACCGAGGGCAAAGCCGAAGGGATCAGGCAGAAGCTTCCAGGCGCGCAACACGCTGCGCCGACGCCGGCCGGATCGTAATTCCGTTCCTGACCATTGACGACAGACCGCGCGTTTGAAAGGCGCTCCATGAATTCCGAAAAATATACCGACCGCGCGAGGGGCTTTATCCAGTCGGCGCAGTCTCTGGCAACACGGGAGGGTAACCAACAGTTCACGCCTCTCCATGTGCTCAAGGTGTTGCTCGACGACAACGAAGGCTTGGCCGCCGGTCTGATTGATCGGGCGGGTGGAAACTCGCGGGCGATCCTGCACGCGACGGAAGCGGCTTTGGCAAAACTGCCGAAGGTGTCCGGTTCGGGTGCGGGACAAGTTTATATGGCGCCCGACACCGCGCGCCTGTTCACCGCTGCGGAGGAGCTAGCGGAAAAGGCGGGCGACAGTTTCGTCACCGTCGAACGCCTGCTGCAGGCCTTGTCCACGGACAAGAGCAGCGACGCGGCGAAGATCCTGGCGCAAGGCGGCGTCAATGCCCAGGCTCTTGGCACCGCGATCGATTTGCTCCGGAAGGGCCGCACCGCAGACAGCGCGTCAGCCGAGAATGCATATGACGCACTGAAGAAGTACGCCCGCGATCTGACGCAGGCCGCGCGTGACGGCAAACTCGACCCGGTGATCGGTCGCGACGAGGAGATACGTCGCACAATCCAGGTGCTGTCGCGCCGCACCAAGAATAATCCGGTCCTGATCGGTGAACCGGGTGTCGGAAAGACCGCCATCGTCGAGGGGCTCGCCTTGCGGATCGTGAACGGCGATGTTCCCGAGAGCCTGCAAGACAAAAAGCTGCTCGCGCTCGACATGGGCGCGCTGATTGCCGGTGCCAAGTATCGCGGCGAGTTCGAGGAACGATTGAAGGCCGTGCTCTCCGAGGTGACATCCGCGGATGGTGGTATCATCCTCTTTATCGACGAGATGCACACACTCATCGGTGCTGGCAAGACAGACGGTGCGATGGATGCTTCCAATCTCCTCAAACCCGCGCTGGCTCGCGGCGAGTTGCACTGTGTGGGTGCGACCACGCTCGACGAGTACCGCAAGCATGTCGAGAAGGACGCCGCGCTTGCCCGCCGTTTCCAGCCGGTCTTCGTGTCGCAGCCCACGGTGGAGGACACGATCTCGATCCTGCGCGGCCTCAAGGACAAGTACGAGCAGCATCATGGCGTACGGATTTCGGACGCCGCGCTGGTCGCCGCCGCAACGTTGTCCAACCGCTACATCACCGACCGCTTCCTTCCCGACAAGGCCATCGATCTCGTCGACGAAGCTGCCGCACGGCTCAAGATGCAGGTCGACTCCAAGCCGGAGGAACTGGATTCGCTCGACCGCGAAATCGTGCGTCTCAGGATCGAGCAGGAGGCACTCAAGAAGGAAAGCGATGCCGGGTCGAAGAGCCGTCTGAAGACGCTCGACGGGGATCTGGTCGATCTCGAGAAGCGCTCCGCCGACATGACGACGAAATGGCAGGCCGAAAAGAGCAAGCTCTCGGACGCCCAGAAGATGAAAGCGCAACTCGAGCAGCTTCGTACGGAACTGGCGAACGCGCAGCGAAAAGGTGAATACCAGCGGGCAGGCGAGCTGTCTTACAGCACGATTCCCGAAGTGGAGAAAAAACTGGCTGCCGTCGAGGCCAGCGAGAGTGGTTCGATCAGCGAGACGGTCACGGCCGACAATATCGCCCAGGTAGTTTCGCGCTGGACCGGCGTTCCCGTCGACAAGATGCTCGAGGGCGAGCGGGAGAAACTCCTCCAGATGGAGGAGATGATCGCCAAACGCGTTGTCGGACAGACACAAGCGGTTCGTGCCGTGTCAACGGCCGTGCGACGGGCCCGCGCGGGATTGCAGGACCCGAACCGGCCGATGGGCTCGTTCATGTTCCTTGGCCCGACCGGCGTCGGCAAGACGGAACTGGCCAAGGCCCTTGCGGAATTCCTGTTCGACGATGAGCACGCCATCCTTCGCATCGACATGTCGGAGTTCATGGAGAAGCACTCGGTCGCACGGCTCATCGGTGCGCCTCCGGGCTATGTCGGTTATGACGAGGGCGGCGTGCTCACGGAAGCCGTGCGGCGACGACCCTATCAGGTCGTCTTGTTCGACGAGATCGAGAAGGCGCATCCGGATGTGTTCAACGTGCTGCTGCAGGTGCTGGACGACGGACGCCTGACCGACGGCCAAGGGCGGACAGTGGATTTCCGCAACACGCTCATCATCATGACCTCAAACCTCGGGGCGGAATACCTCGTCAATCAGGTGGAAGGCGAAAAGACGAGTGCCGTTCGCGACAAGGTGATGGAGATGGTCCGCGCGCATTTCCGGCCGGAATTTCTCAACCGCATCGATGCGATCATCTTGTTTCAGCGGCTGCAGAAGAACGACATGGGCCGAATCGTCGACATTCAGTTCGCGCGTCTCCGCAAGCTCCTCGACGATCGCAAAATTACACTGTCGCTCGACGCCAAGGCCCAAGCCTGGCTCGCCGAGAAGGGCTGGGACCCCGCCTATGGCGCCAGGCCATTGAAGCGGGTCATCCAGCGATATGTACAGGATCCGCTGGCCGAAATGCTGCTCGTGGGCGACGTCCGCGACGGCTCGACCGTGCAGATCTCGTCGGGGAAAGACGGTCTGACATTCAACGGGAAGACAGTGAAGCCTCCGGATGAGGACGAAGCGATCTGAGCGTCAGGCTTGAGAAAGACATGGAACGAGCAGGTGCAATTCTTGAAGAAGCATCAGATCAAGGAAGGCATGGAGGTCGTCGGGTTTGACGGTGTGCAGATCGGTGTCGTCGATAGCATCGAGGGCGACCGTATCAGGCTGAAGAAAAGCGAAACTGGCGGCGGCCGGCACAGACGACATCACCACTATATCGGCATGGATTTCGTCGACAGCGTCACGGATCACAAGGTGCGGCTCTGCTCTGACGCCGATATCGTCGAACTCTTTGAGGAAGAAAAGTCGGGCCGCCCGGTCAAGTGATTTGGTTGCGCGTGGTCCGCGGTTACGCAGTCGATATGGATTATGGCTCGCGTGACCGCTGCAATGGATTTCAGGGAGAAAGGTATGGCCATGAACAAGATCAACGGCGGTATGGAAGTAATCGGCGCTGACGGAGTGCATGTCGGCACGGTCGATCAGGTCGAAGGTGATCGTATCAGGCTCAGGAAGAGCGACAGTTTCGGGCACCACAAAGGACAGCAGCACTATATCGAGCTGGGATTCGTCGCCGGCGTCGAGGGTAACAAGGTGCGCTTGTCCGCCAACGCAGACATTGCGGTGACACTGGAAGAAGAGCCGTCAGGACGTCCTGTCGATCTTGGATAGCCGGGATAGTGCAGCGGGACCGCTGCGGCCGCTGTTGTCTGGGGCAAGACGTTTCGATTTCACAGAGTCGACAACGGGCTCGACGCTGCGCGAGCCCGTTGCGCCCGCAGCGTGGACAATTTGTCCGTGCTCGATCGGACAGTTTGTCAGATCCGGTCGGTCAGGTCGGCGTAAGCTCTTGATATCTCGATGCACTCAAATTGGCATGGCGGTTGCTCCGTAGCCGATGAATGGCTCGATAGAGCAAGAGGGAAAGCATCGACGCGATGGAAGAATACGATCTCTACATCAATGTGAAGCAGCCGGCGATCGGGATCTACGTCCGCAAGGGCGCGCAGCTCCCGGACCTCGCGGACAAGGGCGACTGGGTTTTTGACGGGACCTCCGCTCAGGATCTTTTGCCGCCGAGCGTGATCGAAGGTGTCAAGGCCGATGGCCATGCCTTTCGGGACATGGATTGACCGGCCCTCGGCCTGATTGGTCGGAGTGAACATCTCAAGGGATGCCAGCGGCCTTGTGTGTTCGTTATCCCGATCGCCCTGCCGGTGATTTCCGCACGACGCCTCGTTCGAGAAGCTCGTCGATGCCAACGACCGCTGGCCGCGCCGAACGCGCGGGCCGTGTTCAGCCGGACGGGCCAGCCCCGGAGCATCAAGTGCGCCGAACAGGCCGCCAAGGAGTGATTGTGTCAGCTGTCGTCCCACAGCCCGTCGTCGCAAGACTGACGCGTGCCGCGATATTTCTCGTCGTCCGGATCAATCCCGGAAAGGACAGCGAGAATGCGGTGCGCCGTCTATGTGCGCTTCTGTCGGCACTCTTGCGAGCCGTCGGATTTCGCGATCCGGAAGCGCGGCTATCATGTGTGATGGCGCTCGGCTCCGATGTCTGGGATCGACTGTTCGGTGATCCGCGACCCAGGGATCTTCATCCTTTCAGGGAAATCCATGGGGTGCATCGCGCAGTCTCCACGCCAGGCGACATCCTTTTTCATATCCGGTCTGTCCGCATGGACCTATGCTTCGAGCTTGCCTCACAGATCATGTCCCGGCTGGGCAAAGCCGTGACGACGATCGACGAGGTTCATGGGTTCAAATACTTTGACGATCGCGATTTGCTTGGATTTGTCGATGGAACCGAGAACCCGTCCGATCAGGACGCGGTTGACGCGACGACCATCGGACAGGAGGACCCTGCATTCGCCGGCGGAAGCTACGTCATCACCCAGAAGTATCTGCACGATCTGCAGCGCTGGAATGCGATATCAACCTCGGAGCAGGAAAATATCATCGGTCGTCACAAACTGTCGGACATCGAGCAGGACGATGCGGCCAAGGCGCCCTACGCACATAATGTTCTGACGACGGTCGTCGAAGACGGCGAGCAGCTTGAGATCGTGCGCGACAACATGCCTTTCGGTGAGATCGGCAAGGGTGAATTTGGCACGTACTTCATAGGCTATGCGCGCTCGCCCCACCGGATCGAGCAGATGCTAGAGAACATGTTTGTCGGTCGGCCGCCCGGCAACTACGACCGGCTGCTGGATGTCAGCCGCGCCGTTACGGGGGCGCTGTTCTTCGTACCGTCAGCGACATTTCTTGACGACGTTTCGCCTGAAGACAATGACGCCGCGGCAGCCAGCGGGGAAGCGCCGGTTTGCGCTGAGCAGCGTGGAGCAGGCTCGTCAGATACAGCTCGCACATATCCGCCCGTCAACGACGGGTCGCTTGGAATTGGGTCTTTAAAACAAGAAGGCGAACCATGAATAATCTTCACCGCCAACTCGCTCCCATATCCGACGCGGCCTGGGCTCAAATCGAGGAGGAGGCTTCCCGTACCCTGAAGCGGCACCTTGCCGGGCGGCGCGTGGTCGACGTCCCCGAAGCCAAGGGGAGTGGCTTCTCGGCGGTGGGCACTGGCCATGTCAAACAACTTCCGGCTCCAGGCGAGGGAATGATGGCGCAACAGCGCGAGGCGAGGGCGCTCGTCGAACTGCGCGTTCCATTCCAGCTCTCGCGTCGGCAGATCGATGACGTTGAGCGTGGCGCCCTGGACGCCGACTGGACGCCGGTCAAGGATGCTGCCCGCAGAATCGCATTTGCCGAAGACCGCGCGATTTTCGATGGATATGCGGCTGCAGGGATCGAGGGCATTCGCCAGGCCAGCAGCAATGCAGGATGCATTCTTCCGACAAATGCGAAAGCCTATCCCAGTGCCGTCGCGCAAGCGGTCAGTGAACTCAGACTTGCCGGCTGCAATGGGCCATATGCCCTCGTCCTTGGGGCAGAGGCGTACACGGGCGCCAGCGGCGGAAGTGACGAAGGATACCCCGTTTTTCACCACCTCGAACGGATCGTCGACGGCGGCGTTGTCTGGGCGCCTGCCATCAGCGGCGCCTTTGTCCTGACGACGCGAGGAGGTGATTTCGAACTGGATATCGGCCAGGACCTCTCGATCGGCTACCTCAACCACACCGACACAACGGTCGATCTCTATTTCCAGGAGGCTTTTACCTTCCGGGTGCTGACCACTGAAGCTTCGGTGGTACTCGCCGCAGCCGAGAAGCAAATGTTGAAATAACGAGTCCTGCTGGCCATGTCAGGTAGACAAGGAGTTAGCAATCAATGGACAACCTGGCCCGGCGGCTGCCTTCTTGATCTTTCTCACTGTTGCCTTGTGATTCTTCTCTCTCAAGCTGCCCGCCATCCTCATAGTTGAGATCTCAGGGGCGCTGCCCCTCGCGCGCGCCAGGGCACGCTCTCACACCCCTGTAGGCTGGCCGATCGAAGTGATCGAGTTCAGTGCGAGTGGAAAGGCGCCAAAGAAATATGGACCGAACGCCTATCGGTTCGGAGCTTCCCTCACGCTAAGCGTGGTTCTTCCCAGGCGGGGATGGACGCTGGTCAAGCAGACAAAGAACTACGCATATCTCATACCACCCGAAGATCAGCCAGGCCCCAACTTCCGTATCTCAATAGCAGTTCCACCCGCTTCAGAATGCTTGGCCATCGCGAGTAGGTGTTACGCTCGTGCCGAATCCTGGGCATACTAACTTGGCGAGTGGCCGGCATGGTATCTCCATGAGCGAAACCGCGACCAGCGCCGCTTATGGCGTGACCCGATGACAACAGAGACAGTATCAGAGTTGCATCCAGCCCTCCGGAATCCAGCCTTTCCATCGGTGACTGGGGTATCTGGGAGATGCACGTCTGGGCACTTCGTGATCGGACGCGCCCCTCCTACTAAGCCGTGTACTCATAAACCGGCGGCGAAGTCCGCGTGGCTTCAATACGGACCTCCTTTGCGCACCCGCAGCAAATATCGCGATGGGCCAACAGCCAACGATGTTAGCTCAGTTCAAAAAGGCGCACATCGCCGCCCGCGCGGTCGATGATGATTCCAGTGCATTTAGCCGGCTCTGGGACGTCGACGACGCCTTGTTTTGCCGAAAAGCTTCACGTCACCGACCGTCACTGTTGGTCTCTCCATCTCCTTGCCTAGCAATTGCGACAGCACCCGCCGTGCGTTGGCAGCGCAGTCGATGTCGTCAGGCCTCGCTTCGATGTCCTTGATAAGCGCAACCAGTTGCTCCTTGCTCTGCGCGAGCCGCGCCTCCAATCTCCCGATATCCGCCACCTTGCGACGGAGTGTGTCGATTAGCACAGGATGATCCCACTGCTCGAGATCGGACGGCAGCAGCGAACGAATTTCGTCGAGGCTGAATCCAGCGTTCTGCGCAGTTGTGATCAATTCGAGCATCAGCACCGCCTCCGGAGGATAGGTCCGATAGCCGTTCGGCAGCCGTTCGACCGTCTTCAAAAGCCCGGCGCGCTCATAGAAGCGGATCCGCGAGTTGGTCAGCCCGGTTCGCTTCGCCAGTTCCCCGATATTCATCGCGAACAATCCTCGAAAAAGGGTTGACCTTCAACTTAACTCAAAGGTTATGGTCTGTCCAACTTTCTGCTTGGAGATCCATAATGTCGCTGTTTTCCCCACTGGCGCTGCCTAGTGGCGCCGTGATCCCGAACCGCGTCGCCAAGGCGGCGATGGAAGAGAACATGGCCGATGCCGATCATGCGCCATCGGCCGAACTGATCCGCCTGTACCAGGCCTGGGCCGCGGGCGGGTCGGGCCTGATCATCACCGGCAATGTGATGGTCGATGCGCGCGCGATGACCGGTCCGGCCGGGGTCGTGCTGGAGGACGATCGCTTCCTCGATCGCTTCAAGACGTGGGCGAACACCGCACGCTCGGGCGGCGGCCAGGTCTGGATGCAGATCAATCATCCCGGCCGCCAGATGCCGGCGGGACTCGGACAGGAGACGTTGGCGCCATCCGCGATTCCGCTCGACCTTGGCGCGCAGTCCAAGGTCTTCCCGATGCCGCGTGCGATGACAGCGGCCGACATTGCCGAGGTGGAACGCCGCTTCGTGGCCACCGCAGCCCTCGCGGAACGCGCGGGCTTCACCGGTGTCGAGATCCACGCGGCGCATGGCTATTTGCTGAGCCAGTTCCTGTCGCCGCTCGCGAACCACCGCACGGATCAATGGGGCGGCAATCTGGAGAATCGCGCACGCTTGCTGCTCGATATCGTGCGCGGCGTGCGGGCGACGGTGTCGTCTGGCTTTGCGGTGTCGGTCAAGTTGAACTCGGCCGACTTCCAACGCGGTGGCTTCTCGCCGGAGGATGCTCAGGCCGTGGTTGCGATGCTTGCGCCGCTCGGCGTCGATCTCGTGGAGCTATCGGGCGGCAGCTACGAGGCGCCTGCCATGATAGGCTCGGCGCGCGACGAACGCACACTGGCGCGCGAAGCCTATTTTCTCGAATTCGCGCGCGAGATCGCCGCGGTCGCAACGATGCCGTTGATGGTCACGGGCGGCATCCGGCGCCGTGAAGTGGCGGAAAACGTGATCAAGAGTGGGGTGGCCATGGCAGGAATCGCGACCGCACTCGCGATCGAGCCGAACCTGCCGCACAACTGGCGGCTCGGCAAATCGGACGCTCCAAAGCTCAAGCCGATCACCTGGAAGAACAAGCCGGTCGCGTCTTCAAGTCGGAGGCCAAGCGGTCTTAGGAAGACAACTATAACACTCAACTCCTTGGCTCACAGAACGACATGGCTACGATCCGACTTCTCGCAGATGCAGGCAAAGCGCAGCGCGCGCCAATATCGCCGCTGGGTGACGGAACGAAAGGCGGCGGCTTGATGGCAGATCGCCGGGATCGCAACCAGCGGAGGGAACCGCAATTAATGCTTGAGCTTAAACTGGACTTCAACGTTACCATCCCGTCCGCTGGCGGGACGAGCGGCGTACCATGGGCCGTCCGCCGGCCTCGCTTATCGACGAAAGTCATCGTTCATGGCTAAAGACCTAACGGAAGTCGAGTTCGCCGGTCACAAGGTCATGGTGCCGAAAGGCGGCTACTATGACCGCTTTCGCTCCAATCCCGAGCTCGACGAGGTGGCAAAAGATCCAACCGCCGGCAATATCGATTTCTTCCGGCGCATCCCGAAAGTGATGGTTCCGTCGCGGATCGGCCCGACGTGGGCGCCCAACTTCTACTACCGCACCAGCAACGTGCAGGCTTTGATGCTCGCGCCGCTCAAGAAGCTGCGTTCGATGTTGCCGTCGCCGCTTGAGCCGCTGCATGCGCTGCCCGGATACGGACTCGTAGCGCTCACTTTCTTCTCCTACGCGGTCTGTGACAACGATCCTTATAACGAGGTATCGGTCGCCATCGTCATCCGCCGGCCAGGCGCGCGTGGACCACACGTGCTGGAACTGCTCGACTCGATACGGCGGCAGAGCTTCTTCGCGCATGTGCTGGCATTGCCGGTAGATACCGAGATCGCCCGCGTGCGCGGAGTCTATGGCTATCAACTACCGAAATGGCTGACCGATATAAGGCTTGATGTCTCGTCGAACGGCATCACGGCCAGCATCGCAGCGACCGACGGAAAATCGGACGTGACGTTGACCGCACCACTGCCGACGCTTCGCCGGATAACATCGCAGTCGCGCCTCTCAACTAACACGTCGATCGGGCTGGTGGATGGCGAGTGGCGGCAGACACAGTTTGTTACCAACCCTATCGAACTCGCACAGACGCTGTTTCCGCGCGATGTTAAACTGTCGCGCGCCGGCGGTCCGATCAGCCAGTTGCTGAACGGGTTAGGCGTGGGCACCATCTTGCGGTTCGATGTCGTCAAAGACGCGCAGATGGTCTTGTACCTGCCGCGTTCATTGAACGCTCTGCCCGCGATTTGAAAGCGACATCACCGGATTGGGCCTGTCAACAAAGGAGAAGTCGTCATGGCATTTGTTAAAACAAAGGACGGGACCGACATCTTTTACAAGGATTGGGGGCCAAAGGACGCGCAGCCTATCCATTTCCACCACGGCTGGCCGCTCAGCGCCGACGACTGGGACAACCAGATGCTGTTCTTTCTCAAGCAGGGTTTTCGCGTCGTCGCGCACGACCGGCGCGGCCATGGACGGTCAAGCCAGGTCAGCGAAGGCCACGACATGGACCACTATGCCGCCGATGCGTCGGCGGTCGCCGAGCATCTTGATCTTCGAAACGCCATCCATATCGGCCACTCGACAGGTGGCGGGCAGGTTGCGCGCTATGTTGCGCAGCATGGCCAACCACAAGGGCGCGTCGCCAAGGCGGTGCTGGTCAGCTCAGTGCCACCCCTGATGGTCAAAACCGACGCGAATCCCGAGGGGACGCCAATCGCCGTGTTCGATGGTTTCCGCGCGGCGCTTGCCGCCAACCGCGCTCAGTTCTTCCTCGATGTGCCCGCCGGTCCCTTCTACGGATATAACCGGCCGGGCGCCAAGCCCTCGCAGGGGGTCATCGAGAACTGGTGGCGGCAAGGCATGATGGGAAGCGCGAAGGCTCACTACGAAGGCATCAAGGCGTTCTCGGAAACCGACCAGACCGCGGATTTGAAGGCGATCACCGTCCCGACTCTCGTGATGCAGGGCGACGACGACCAGGTGGTCCCCTACAAGGCGGCAGCGCTCATGCAGGACAAGCTGCTGCAAAACAGCAAATTGATCATTTATCCCGGTTTCTCGCACGGGATGCTCACGGTCAACGCAGATGTGATCAACGCCGATCTTCTCGCGTTCATCCGTGGATGAATGACGCGCGCCGGACTATCTCCGGCGCGCTCCTTTCTTCGGGCTTTTCGAAGGTATTGCAACAATGAGTAGGCGTGTTCTCCATGTCGTCAGCAACGTCGCCTACTATGACGATCGGTCGCACCCGACCGGGTTGTGGCTGTCCGAACTGACGCACGCCTTCGATGTCTTCGCGGAAAAAGGTTACGAACAGAGGATCGTGAGCCCGAAGGGCGGATCGTCTCCGCTCGAACCTCGCGCGCTCAAATGGCCGCTCCTGGACGCCTCGGCAAAGGCGTGGCTGGCGAACAAGAGCCGCATGGCGCTTCTGTCGGCGACGGCGCGGCCTGATGAGATCGACCCAGCGGATTACGATGTGATCTATTTCACCGGCGGTCACGCAGTCATGTGGGATTTTCCGGACAGCGAAGGGCTGCAAGAGATCACTCGCGTCATCTGGGAGCGTGGCGGCATCGTCTCCGCCGTCTGCCACGGCTATTGCGGCCTGCTCAACACAAAACTCTCGGATGGCAAGCTGCTGGTCGCCGGCAAGCGCATCACCGGTTTTTCGTGGCGCGAAGAAGTGCTGGCCGGAGTTGCGAAATACATGCCCTATAATGCTGAGGCCGAGATGAAGCGGCGCGGAGCGCGCTACCACGCGTCCCCGCCGAATTTCGGGCGGGCAGCTCGGCAGTCAACGTCAGTCCTGATCTGCTTTGGATTTGCGTGCGCGCCGTCGCTCTTGCGGGCCATCTGCTCAATTCCTTTAGTCAGGAATAACGGAAGTTGCCGTGAACATCTGTTCTCCCGATACCAACAGAAATACCAACAAATCGAACGGCTGGGATCGGATGAGAACAAACGGTGACGATCACCGAGTTGTGCAGAAGTGCCTATTTTTCAAGGGTTTGAAGCGCCGCGCGGACGGCTGCGAACGCTTGCGAATGATGCGAACAGCCTAGTTGGTGCCCCTGGCCGGAATCGAACCAGCACTCCTTGCGGAACTCGATTTTGAGTCGAGCGCGTCTACCAGTTCCGCCACAGGGGCATTCGCAATGGTCCCGGCCGGGAAGGCCGGGGTCGCGAAGCGCGGCGGACTATAGCGGGCGGCCCGTCACGGTCAACCCGCGCGGGCGGGATGTCCCGCGCCCCGGCAGCGGAATTTCCGGCGGGTGTGACCCCGAGGACGACGCAAGGCCGTTGCCGTCCGTATGGCAGTCACGGAAGAGTTTGCCCGGCGGCGGCAGCCGCTGCCACCGTCCCCAAGCCTGGCCGCGGCTGCGGCAACCTACTTCGAGACGGAGGCGCGAGCGTAACGGTATTGTCCGGTTCGTCGATCTCGATGACGTACATGAACGCAGGCTGCTCAATCCGAGCCTTTTCTTTTCCGATGAGCTGCAGGCGGCGATGACCCAGTGGGGCCTGCGCGTTCCCACGCATCACCGACTGAACGCGATCTGACCGCGGCGGACGGCGGCCGTCACGGTCAACCCGCGCGGATGTGATTGTCCCGCGCCTCGACAGCGGTATTTTCACGCGATACGACCGCAATCGACGACCTTGGAGCAGGGCCCATGACCCTCCCGAACGATGCGCCCCGGAGGACCGACGTGACGATTGCCACCGCCCATCCGTCGCATGCTTCCGCCGCCGGCAATCCGGCGCTGACCTCGGCGCTGGCGATTGCCGTGATCGCGGCGGCGACCCTGGCCGGCGCCTGGTTCTTCCAGCTCGTGCTGGAGATCATGCCCTGTCCGCTCTGCCTCGAGCAGCGCTATGCCTATTACCTCGCGGTGCCGCTCGGCGCCGTGGTGGCGCTCGCGGCCGCCCGCGACGCGCCGCGTCCGGTGCTGCTCGCGGGCCTTGTGATCCTCGGCCTCGCCGCGCTCGCCAATGCCGGGCTCGGCACCTATCACGCCGGTGTCGAATGGGGGGTCTGGCCGGGGCCGACCGATTGCACCGGCCCGATGGTGGATTTCGGCAAGGCCGGCTCGCTGCTGGACCAGCTCGACAAGGTCAAGGTGGTGCGCTGCGACGAGGTGCAGTGGCGCTTCCTCGGCATTTCGCTCGCCGGCTACAACGCGCTGATTTCGCTGCTGATGGCCGCGATCGCCGGTTGGGGCGTGATGAAGGCCGCGAGGGCCTGAGGTCGGGCCGTACGGTTTTCCCGTTATCCGTCATGCCCGCGCAAAGGCTTCGCCTTTGCCGCTGGAGGAGGCCGCGAAGCGGCCGTCTCGAAGCATGGACGGGCACCAGCCGGGCCGTTCATCCTTCGAGACGCGCGGAGCCTGTCATCGGGCCGCGCTTCGCGCGGACCCGGTGGCGCTCCTCAGGATGACGGGACAAAGGGGGCCTAATCGTCGACGTCGTCCTGCGGCCGGCCGAACAGATGGATGATGCCCGGCGTCGAGATGGTGACGAACAGGAAGCGCGACAGATGATGCGCGCCGACGAAGATCGGGTCGATGTGCAGCGTCAACGCCAGCGCCAGCATCGCGTCCATCGCGCCCGGCGCGAAGGCGACCACGACGTCCGCGAGCCGCACATGGGTGGTGAAGCCGATCACCGCGACGAACACGGCCGAGATCAGGATGGCAATCGCAAACGAGCCGAGCCCGGCATTGACGTGACTGAGCAGCGTCGAGGTCTTCATCCGCGCGAAGCGGGTGCCGATGATGGCGCCGATGCCGACCAGCGCGACGTTGCGGAGCCAGGGCGGCAGGCCGCCATCGACCAGCCCGGAGCCGTGCAGCAGGCTGGAGGCGAGCATCGCGCCGAACATCCAGCTGGCGGGGAATTTGATCCAGCGCAGCAGCAGCGAGACGCCGATCGATAAGGCGACCAGCGCGACGAGGCCGAACGGCGAGGCGACTGAGGTTGGCAATGGCGGCGGCGCTGCATGCGTCACCCCGGTCAGCGCCAGCACCAGCGGCAGCGCCGCGGTCAAGATGATCACGCGCATGGTCTGCACCACCGCGATCGCCGCGACGTCGGCGCCCTTTTCCGCGGCGAGGATCGTGATCTGCGACAGCGCGCCCGGGCTGCCGGCAAGGAAAGCCGAGGTCTGGTCCCAGCCATGGATGCGTTGCAGATAGAGGCTCGAGCCGAAGGTCGAGCAGAACGTCGCCAGGGCCAGCAGGCCGATGGTGAGCGGATAGGAGCTCATGTGCTGCAGCAATTGCTGCGACATCAGCGAGCCGAGGGAGATGCCGAGCAACAGCAGCACCGATTGCGTCAGCACCGCCGGCACCGCGAGCGGCCGTCCGGCCAATGCGGCGATCCCGACCGCGACCATCGCCCCCGAGATCAGGCCGCCCGGCAATTCCGCCCACAGAAACAGCAAGCCGCCGACGGTGCCGATGACGAGGGTCTCGAGCCCGTTCAGGACTTTGCTGCGGTCGGGAATGGCCGTTGCCATCGAAGCGCGGATCAGGGTCACGCCGCCTTATGGCAAATTCGCGTGAACGCGACAAATGCATCTCGCGATTGCAGCATTGCGCCGCGGCTCGCCCGGCGCACAGATTTTCACCCTTCGAAATGGGCCGGGGATTGCGATCAGTATCGCCACAAATTCGTCATGACGGGGCAGAGCGCGAAGCGCGTCTTCGCGCAGGTGTCCCGGCCATCCACGCCTTTCCCGCGCGCAATCCAACACGTAGGTGCCCGGCACAAGGCCGGGCACCACGGGTTCGTCGAGGGATCGAGCGCAGTTGCGACTGCCCTCCCCGATGGGGAGAGCGAATCGCATCAAGCCTGTCCGGACGTTACTTCGTCGCCGCGGGCGCAGCGGCGGCGCCGTCCGACTTCTCCTTTTTGCACTCGGAGCGGAATTTCTTGCGCTCCTTGCCGTGCAGCCCCTTGGCGTCGGCTTCCTTCGAGCATTCCAGCGACTGGGCGGTGCGCGGCTTCTTCTCGGCCGGCGCCTTGGTCTCGGCCTTCGGAGCGGCGTCCTTGGCGGCGGGCGCGGCCGTTTGCGCGAAAGCTCCGCCCATCAGCAGCAGGGAGGCCAGGGCGGTTGCGGACGCGAGCGTGGAAATCGTCTTCATGGGGCACCTCGTGAGGGAAAGAGGGCCGAAACGTCGCGCGACGATGCTGAACCGTGGATGAACATGCAGCGGTCCCGCCGCCACAATATTTTAACGCACAGGCGCGCTGGCGCGTTGTCGCAAGTCGGGGTTGAGCTAGGATAATGGTCTTACGCCAATGCTCCCCACGGGAAACCAACGGGAAACCAGGGATGACGGGAGACCAGGGATGACCATTCAGACCAGATTGTTGTGCGTGCTTGCGGTGTCGGGCTTTGCAGCCTTTGCGGCGAGCGCGCCGGCGCAGGCCCTGACCGCGCAGGAATGCAGCGCCAAGTACCAGGCGGCCAAGTCGGCCGGCACCCTCGGCGGCCAGAAGTGGAATGATTTCCGCAAGGCGCAGTGCGGCGCCGACGCGACCCCGGCTGCGGCGCCCGCCGCTCCGCCGCCGGCAGCCGCCGCGCCCGCTCCGGCCGCGCCGAAAGAAGCCAAGCAGGCGCCCGCCGCGGCACCGGCGGCGCCGGCAGGACCCGCCGTATTTCCGAACGCCATCGATCCCAAATACGCCAAGGAGTCCGAAGGCAAGGGACGCATGCACACCTGCGTCGACCAGTACAACGCCAACAAGGCCACCGGCGGCAATGGCGGCCTGAAGTGGATCCAGAAGGGCGGCGGCTATTACAGCGAATGCAACAAGCGCCTGAAGGGCGCCTGAGCGAGCCGACCGAGTTTGGCGAGCGGCCGGCGTAAGCCGGCCGCTTTCTGTTTGCACCGGCTCTATTGGCTGCAACTCTCTCTCTACGGGTTTTCCGTCAGCAGCTTGTCCGCCGACTGCGCCAGCAATTGCGCGCGCTTGCGCGGGCCGCGCTCGAGAAACAGCAGGCTCTGGCCGAAGATGAAGCAGTAGAACAGGAAGGCCTGCGCAACGGCCTCTTCAGTCGGCAGCCCGGTGGCGCGATAGAGCTGGGCGACATTCTTCAGCCGCGCGGCATCGACGCTCGCGGCGGCGGCGGCAGCGGCCTCATCGGTGCGCGCCCATTGCCGGATCGCGAGCTCGACCGCCATCGCCTCGGTGTTCATGCGCTCCGAATACAGCGTGATGATCGCCTTCAGCCGCTCGCGCGCGCTGGCGCCGTCGAGCGCGGTGTGCTTCTCGATCGATGCGATGCGGCGGTCGCGCCAGCGCGTCAGCATGGCCTCGAGGAGCGCGGCGCGATCCCTGAAGCGGCGGTAGAAGCCGCCCTTGGTGACGCCGAGATTCTTCGCCAGCACCTCGACCCGCACGCCGTCGACGCCGCTATGCGCGAGTTCGGCGAAGCCGGCCGCGACCCAGACGTCGCCTTTGCTTTCAGTCATGCGATCTCCGCGCATCCTAATGCGCGATGGGATCGTCATCGCGCATTAATCGCTTGTTTGTGCATGATCTCCGCGCAAACGCGTTGCGTTTGTCGCGAGGGAAAACCGCTTCGCACTTTTCCGGATCATGCTTTGATACGGTACCGTATTGCTAGCCTGCTTCGTCCCTGATACGCTACCGTATCAAAAATCGAAGGAGGGATCCGATGGAGGGCGAGGCGACCTATCGCGGCACGGTCTACCCCTGGCACTGCGACCATATCGGCCACATGAACGTCATGTGGTATGTCGGCAAGTTCGACGAGGCGAGCTGGAACATGTTCGCGCGGCTCGGCCTGACGCCGAGCTATCTGCGCGAGTCCGGCCGCGGCATGGCCGCCGTGCAGCAGAACATCTCCTACAAGCGCGAGCTGCTCGCCGGCGACCTCGTCGAGGTCAAGAGCCGGCTGGTCGAGTTCCGCGACAAGTCGATGCGTATCCTGCACGAGATGCGCAATGCGGAGACCGGCGAGATCGCAGCGACCTGCGAGATCGCGGCCGTGCATATCGACCGTGCCGCGCGCAGATCGACGCCGTTTGCGCCGGCGATCCGCTACGCGGCGATGCCGCATCTTGTGCCGTCCGAGCCCGCAATCGCGTAACCGCCATGCCCCGCTTTGAGCCGAAGAATCCCGATTACCGTGCGGTCGCGACCGATACATTCGCACGCCAGCGCGCGATGCAGACGCTTGGTATCTCAATCGCGCGGATGGAGCCCGGCGAGGTCGATCTCGCGATGCCCTACGCGCCGGAATTCTGCCAGCAGAACGGCTTCGTGCATGCCGGAATCATCACCGCGGGCCTCGACAATGCCTGCGGCATCGCCGCCTTCACGCTGATGCCCGAAGGCTCCGACATCCTCACCGTGGAGTTCAAGACCAACCTGCTGGCGCCGGCGCGCGGCGAGCGGTTCGTGTTCCGCGGCGTCGTGGTCAAGCCCGGCCGCACGCTGACCGTCTGCGACGGCCGCGCCTATGCGATCCAGGACGGCGCCGAGACGTTGGTCGCGACCATGAGCGGCACGCTGATGGCGCTGGCACGGCGGGAGTCGTAGAAGGCTAACTCTCTCCCCGTCACCCTGAGGTGCGAGCCTTGCGGCGCAAGGCACACACCTCGGGAGGACGGAGCTGGTCGAAGCGCGTGTTGCTTTCGCAGGGACGACGATTGTGGATGCAGGCCGCGCCACACACCCCGTGTCGTCCTGGCGAAAGCCAGGACCCATTACCCCGAATCTCAATTGTTGCGCTGGCTGGGGCCACGATCCCGGTCATCACCGAATGCGGTGGTTATGGGTCCCTGCTTTCGCAGGGACGACAAGCGGGGATGACGGTCTGAGAAAGTGTGACGGATTTGAGAGCGGCGGCGCCCAAGATCTGCGCACGCATCCAAGACCCGCGCATTGACAAGCTCCTGCCACACCGACCTGATAGGCGGATGTCTCGCGTGAGCTTCCTGCCATGATCGCCAGCCTCAGCCTGATCCTGCTCTGCCAGCTGGTCGGCGAGGTCGCCGTGCGCGCGCTGGCGGTACCGGTGCCGGGCCCGGTGGTTGGCCTCGTGCTGCTGCTGTTGCTGCTGTTGGCGCGCGACCGCTTTCCGGCGCTGGCGCGCGGGCCGCTCGGCGATGACGGCGTCGAGAGCGCGAGCCGCGGCATGCTTGCCAATCTCTCGCTGCTGTTCATTCCGGCCGGCGTCGGCGTGGTGCAGAAGCTCGATCTGCTCGCCGAGCACGGTATCGCGGTCCTGGTGATCCTCGCGGTGTCCGTCATCGTCACCCTGCTGGCGACGGTTGCGACCTTCGTTGCGGCGAGCAGCCTGCTTTCGAGCGAGGAGGAGAGGCCGTGAATGACAATTCGTTCTCGCTCTGGGTCTATCTCTCGCAGTCGCCGCTGCTCTGGCTGACGGTGACGCTGTTGACCTATGCGGCGGCCGACGCGGTGTCGCTGAAGACGAGGCGGCACCCGCTCGCCAATCCCGTGCTGCATTCGGTGTGGATCATCGGCGTATTCCTGCTGCTGACCGGGACCTCCTACACCACCTATTTTGCCGGTGCGCAGTTCGTGCACTTCCTGCTCGGGCCGGCGACGGTGGCGCTCGCGGTGCCGCTCTACGAGAATCGCCGGCGGGTCGCGGCGGCGATCCTGCCGATGCTGGTTGCGCTCGCGATCGGCTCGCTGACGGCGATCGTCTCGGTGGTGCTGCTGGCGCAGGCGTTCGGGCTGCCGCGCGACGTCATCCTGTCGCTGGCGCCGAAATCGGTCACCGCCGGCGTCGCGATGGGCATCAGCGAATCCCTGCATGCCGATCCCTCGCTGACCGCGGTGTCGGTGATCCTCACCGGCATCATGGGGGCGATCATCGTCACGCCCCTGATGAACTTCACCGGCATCACGGACTTTCGTGCCCGTGGCTTTGCGGCGGGCATCGCCGCCCATGGCATCGGCACCGCGCGCGCCTTCCAAGTCGACGAGGTCGCCGGCGTCTTCGCCGGGATCGCGATGAGCCCGAATGCGCTGGTCACCTCGCTGCTGGTGCCGCTGGCTGTGACATATCTGCTGCGCTGAGCGTGATCCAGAAAAGTGGGAACCGGTTTTCCCTCGCGACAAACGCAACGCGTTTGCGTGGAGATCATGCTGATATAGAGAGTTCGGCTGCAGGGCAGTTTTGTGCTATTGGTATGGCGTTGAGCAGCAAATCCTTCTAGGGTCGCCGGCTCAAACGCGAGTCTGTTCCCCTTGGTCTTCTCCGCAACTCAAAGCGTGCTTGGGCTGGCATCGGGCATGCTGGTCGGTTTTTCGCTGGGCCTGGTCGGCGGCGGCGGCTCGATCCTTGCCGTGCCGTTGATGGTCTACGTGGTCGGCGTGCCGGAGCCGCATGTCGCGATCGGCACCTCGGCGATCGCGGTCGCCGCCAACGCCGCGGTCAATCTCTCCAACCACGCCCGCGGCGGCACCGTGATCTGGTCCTGCGCGCTGGTGTTCGCGCTGTCGGGCATGCTGGGCGCATTCGGCGGCTCCATCCTCGGCAAGATGCTGGAGGGGCAGAAGCTGCTCGCGCTGTTCTCGCTGGTGATGCTGGTCATCGCGGGCCTGATGCTGAAGAACCGCGCGCGGGTCGGGCTGACCGACGTCAAGATCTCGATGTCCAACATGCCCGCGATCATCGGCCTCGGACTTGCCACCGGAACCATGTCCGGCTTCTTCGGCATCGGCGGCGGCTTCCTGATCGTGCCGGCGCTGATGCTGGCGACCGGGATGCCGATCATGAACGCGGTCAGTTCCTCGCTGGTGGCCGTCACCGCGTTCGGCATGACCACGGCCCTGAGCTATGCGTGGTCCGGGCTGGTGTCGTGGGGCCTGGCGGGGCTATTCGTCGCCGGCGGCATCGCGGGCGGCCTTCTCGGCACAAGCAGCGCCCGCCACCTGTCGGAACGGCGCGGCGCGCTTAATATCGTGTTTGCGACTGTGATTATCGTGGTGGCGATCTATATGCTGCTGCGTAACATCAATGTGTCTTGAACGAAGAAGGGCGCAGAGCTCTTGCGAAAGCCAGCTATGAACCAACTGACGAAATCGCCCCTGATCAACGCCGGTGCCACCCGCCGCGGCGCGCTCGGCCTGTTCGGTGCCGGCATCGCGCTCATGGCCGCGGGCGCCGCACGCGCCGAGGACGACAATGTCCTGACCGAGGAGCAGGTGCTGCGCGATCCGCATATTCCTGACATCGGCAACCCCAAGGGCGACATCACCATCGTCGAATGGTTCGACTACAACTGCCCCTATTGCCGCAAGCTCGCGCCGGAGCTGCGCCAGGTGGTGCAGGACGACGGCAAGGTCCGCCTCGTGCTGAAGGATTGGCCGATCCTCGGACCGGTTTCCAAGGTCGCGGCGCGGATGGCGCTGGCGGCGAAGTACCAGAACAAGTTCGACGTCGCGCATGAGGCGATGATCTCGGTCAATTCGCGCATCACCGAGCCGCGCATCGCCGAATTGCTCTCGGGCGCCGGCCTCGACATGGACCGCCTGAAGAAGGATCACGACGCCAACGCCAAGGCGATCGATGCGATCCTTTCCCGCAACAACGAGCAGGCGCTGGCGTTCGGCTTCAACGGCACGCCGTCATTCATCGTCGGCAAGTACCGCGTACCAGGCGTGCTCAGCATGGATCAGTTCGAGCAGGTGATCGCCGACGCCCGCAAGGCCAATATGGGTCGCAAGACCGAGCAGAATTGATCGCGCTTCCTGCAACGAAAATGGCCTCTCCGGCGAGAGGCCATTTGCTTTTGTGTCGGCTTGAAAACAATCGTTACTTCGCCGCGATCTTGTCCCACTGCTCGCGGGTGCGCGTCTTCAGCAGGTTCCAGTCATGCGCTGCGACGTCCCAATTGACGATGGTGCGCGTGTCCTGCGCCACCTCGCCATTGGCGACGCTCGATGTCCGCATGGAATCGTAGACGTAGACGCCGCATATCAGCAGCAGCGCGCCCAAAATCATGCCGAAAAAGGTCCGCATCGCTCAATCCCTCCGGTGTCGGAAGCATAACGTCGCCGGGCTCGCTGTGGTTCCGGCGATCGATCAACTGCGCGCGAACGCCCGCATCACGTAATCGATGAACACGCGCACGCGCGGCGAGAGCTGGCGGTTGCGCGGATAGAGCAGGTTTACCGGCACCGATGGCGGCGGGCATTCCTGCAGCACCGGGATCAGCGTGCCGTTTGTCAGATCGGCTTCGGCGTGGAAGCGCGGCACCTGCACGAGGCCGAGGCCGAGTTTGGCGCTCGCCAGGTAACTCTCGGGGCCGGTCACCGACATCGGCGCCGGCAGCGGAAACTGCTTCAGCGCGCCGTCGATCACGAACTCGATCGGCCGCAGGCGTCCGGTGGTCAGCGAGCGGATGCCGATCATGCGATGGCCATCGAGTGCGAACGGGTCGACCGGTGTGCCGAAACGCGCAAGGTAATCCGGCGTCGCGCAGGTCAACCGCTCCAGCATCGTGACCTGCTGCGCGATCATGTCGCTGTCGGGCAGCTTGCCGAAGCGCAGCACGCAGTCGACGCCTTCGCGGATCAGATCGACCCAGCGGTCGCTCTCGCTCATGTTGATCTCGATATCAGGATATTCGGCGAGGAAGCCCGGCAGGTTCGGCAGCAGGAAGTGCCGCGCCAGCGTGCCCTGCACCTCGAGCCGCAGCAGCCCCTTCGGCCGCGCGCCGCCGAACGCGCCCTCGGCGTCTTCGAGATCCGCGATCAGCGACAGGCAGCGGCGGTAGTGCGCCTCGCCATCGAGCGTCGGGCGCACCGTGCGCGTGGTGCGCTCGAGCAGCCGCACGCCGAGCCGCGCCTCCAGCCCCTTCACCGCGTCCGTCACCGTCGAGCGCGGCAGCCCCAGATCCTCGGCGGCGAGCGAAAAGCTGCGCCGCTCGACCACCCGGGTGAACACGCGCATCGCGTCGAAACGGTCCATCTATTGTCCGGAAATAACGAATAGTGATGTCGAATGATGCATGATTATCCGGAAGACGCCAAGACCTAGTGTCCTCCCTTCGACGCGGCGCGGCCGCACAACCTGATGGGAGACTGAAAATGACCAACCAAACCAACAAGGTAGCTCTGGTGACGGGTGCCTCGCGCGGGATCGGCGCGGCGGTGGCCGAACGCCTCGCCAAGGACGGCTTCACCGTCGTCATCAACTACTCCGGCGACGCCAAGTCCGCCCAGGCGGTGGCCGACAGGATCGAGGCCGCCGGCGGCCGGGCACCGACCGCGAAGGCCGATGTCAGCGATGCCCACGCGGTGCGCGGCATGTTCGACGCGGCGGAAGCCGCCTTCGGCGGCGTCGACGTGCTGGTCAACAATGCCGGCATCATGAAGCTCGGCAAGATCGCCGACAGCGACGATGCCGCGTTCGACCAGCAGGTCGCGGTCAATTTGAAGGGCAGCTTCAACACCATGCGCGAGGCGGCGCGCCGCCTGCGCAACGGCGGACGCATCGTCAACTTCTCAACCAGCGTCGTCGGCACCAAGCTCGAGACCTACGGCATCTATGTCGCGACCAAGGCCGCGATCGAGTCGTTGACCGCGATCCTGTCCAAGGAGTTGCGCGGCCGCGGCATCACGGTGAATGCGGTCGCGCCCGGGCCGACCGCGACCGACCTGTTCCTGCACGGCAAGTCGGACGAATTGATCGACCGCTTCGCCAAGATGGTGCCGCTGGAGCGGCTCGGCACGCCCGATGACATCGCCAATGTCGTGTCGTTCCTCGCCGGCCCCGACGGCTCCTGGATCAACGGCCAGGCGCTCCGCGCCAATGGCGGCCTGGTCTGACGCCCGCACATCTCCAACCCAACTCGCATTCAACCGACTTCACAAGGATACGTGTCATGAAACAGGTCATCGTCATCACCGGCGCTTCGAGCGGCTTCGGCCGCCTCACCGCCAACGCGCTCGCCAGGGCCGGCCACACCGTCTATGCCTCGATGCGCCACACCACCGGCCGCAACGCCTCCGCGGTCGCCGATATCGAGGAGTTCTCGCGCGCGACAACAAGGTCGACCTGCGCGCGCTCGAGCTCGATGTCGGCTCGCAGGCGTCGGTCGATGCGGCGATTGCGCAGATCGTCGCCGAGGAAGGCCGCCTCGACGTCGTGATGCACAATGCCGGCCACATGGTGTTCGGCCCGGCGGAGGCGTTCACGCCCGAGCAGCTTGCCGAGCTCTACGACGTCAACGTGCTGTCGACACAGCGCGTCAATCGCGCGGCGCTGCCGCAACTGCGCAAACAGGGCAGGGGACTCGTGGTCTGGGTGTCGAGCAGCTCTTCGGCCGGCGGCACGCCGCCCTATCTCGCGCCGTATTTCGCGGCCAAGGCCGGCATGGATGCGATGGCGGTGATCTATGCCCGGGAGCTCACGCGCTGGGGCATCGAGACCTCGATCATCGTGCCCGGCGCCTTCACCGGCGGCACCAACCACTTTGCGCATTCCGGCCGTCCCGCCGACGAGGCCCGCGTCGCCGAATACGAGGCCGGTCCCTATGCCGGCTTCGGCGCGGAGATCATGAAGGCGTTCGCGGCGATCGTGCCCGAGGATGCCGACGCCTCGCTGGTCGCGGACGCGATCGTCAAGGTCGTCGATACGCCGTTCGGCAAGCGGCCGTTCCGCGTCCACATCGATCCGACGCAAGATGGCGCCGAAGTCGCATTCGGCGTGATCGACCGCGTCCGCAACGAGATGCTGCACCGGGTCGGCTTCTCCGACCTGCTCAAGCCGCGAGTGAACGGGTAATCTTCTCCCCGCAACGTCATTGCGAGGAGCGACAGCGACGAAGCAATCCATCTGCCCGCGTGCTCGGTGACAATGGATTGCTTCGCTTGGCTCGCAATGACGGGATACGATCCCTCAGGTGCTGTCGGCTCGCTCACCATTCATCCACTGCATGATCTCCGCATTGATCTCGCGCGGATAGGTGTGGCTGAGATTGTCGATCTCGCGATAGGTCACCCTCGCGCCGGCGGCCGACAGCAGGCCTTGGGTCCGCCGCGCGGTCTGCACCGGGAACATCCAGTCGAGCCGGCCGTGGGTGATGAAGATCGGCAAGCCGCGCAGCCGCTCCGCGTCGGCGATTTCCGCCATCAGCGGATGGAAGGTCGCGGCAACGGGCGCCAGATGCGTGAAGCGCGAGGCGCCGTCGAGCCCGCTCACATAGCTGAAGGTGCCGCCGTCGCTCATGCCGGTGAGCAGCGTGCGCGTCTCGTCGATCGTCCAGTGCGCGCGCACCTGGTCGATGATGCGGTTCAGGTTCGGCGTGTCGGTGTCCTCGCCCATCAGCGCCCAGGTCTGGCCGGTCGCGGTCGGCGCCACCAGGATGGCGCCGCGGCTGCGCGCGTCGCGCAGCCAGCTCCACAGGAAGCCGCGGCCATTGCCGCTGCCGCCATGCAGCGCCATCACCAGCGGCCAGGCGCGATCCGGCGTGTAATATTCCGGCACGTACATCGAGAAGCCGCCGCGGCTGCTCGGCTCGTTGCGCTCGTGGAAGATGCCGGTGTCGGCGTTGGGCTTGGCCGCGAGCTTCGCCTGCAGCTCGGTATCCTCGCGCAGATCGGGCGCGATGAAGAAGCCGCTGACCGGCGGCAACTCGGTCAAGGGATAGAGCGCCTCCTGCGCCCGCGGCAGATAGCGCAGCGCGCGGAATACGTTGACCAGATCGCCTTCGCCGTTCTGCACGGCGCGCAGCCCTGCGTAGCCGGCGAGCGCTGGTTCGATCGCGGCTTCCAGCGCGGTCTTGATGTGCGCGAATTTCTCCGGCCAGTCGGCGAGCCGCGGCCGCACCGCCTGCAAGGCCTCCTCCGGCTCGCCCGCAATCTGCATCACGCGATCGAAGTCCGGCGGATTGAGGTTGCGCGCGACGAAGGACAGCGATTCCAGCGTCTGCAACAGCGGCGGCAGCACGGCCACGATGTCGTCAACCACCGCCTCGCTCATCGCCGCTGCCTCTTCCCTTTGCCTCAATGAAGCCGCGGCGCCTTCAACAGCTTTATGCGGTCGATCGAGGTCAGCGTGACGTCGAAGGTGACGCCCTCGTGATAGATGGTCAGCGGCACGTCGACGCCGGCCGCGCCGAGCGACCAGAGCTTGCGGTAGAAGCCGGCCTGGCTCGTCACCTTGTCGCCGTCGACCGCGAGGATCACGTCGCCGGTCTTCAGTTCGGCGCGCGCCGCCGGTCCCTTGCTGGCGACGCCGACCACCACGAGGCGGTTGTCGATCTCGGTCGTGAACATGCCGAGCCACGGCCGCGCCGGCTTGTCGACCCGGCCGAACTTGCGCAAATCGTCCAGCACCGGATTGAGCAGATCGATCGGCACGATCATGTTGACATGCTCGGCGTGGCCCGAGCGCTCGCGTTCGAGCTGCAGCGAGCCGATGCCGATCAGCTCGCCGGCATTGTTGATCAGCCCGGTGCCGCCCCAGTTCGGATGCGACGGAGAAGTGAAGATCGCCTCGTCCAGCAGATACTCCCAGTAGCCGGCGAATTCCTGCTTCGCCGCGATCTGGCTTGCGACCGAGCGCGTGCGGCCGCCGGCGCCGCCGAGCACCACATTGTCGCCGACCTGCGTCGCCGCGGACGAGCCGATCCGCAGCGGCTCGAGATCGACCCGGCCGAGCGCCTGCACCAGGCCGAAGCCGGATTCGAAATCGAAGCCGAGCGCGTGGCCCTCGACCGCGCGGCCGTCGCCGAGATGCAGCCACACCGTGGCGGCTTCAGTGATCAGATAGCCGATCGTCAGCACCAGCCCGTCGTCGATCAGGACGCCATTGCCGGCGCGCTCGGTGCCGAGCGTCTCGGCGCTGAAAGCATCCGGCGGAATGATCGAGTGCAGCCCGACCACACTCATCAGCGCGCGATCGAGATCGTAGCGGTAATCTTCGGGGCGAGGCTGAAAGGCCGCGGGCACTTTCCATTCGGTCGTGGAGGGCATCAAGGGATCTCCTGGCGTGCAGCGCGCTGGAACCTCAAGGTAGACCGAGGTTCTGCCGGCAGGGAAGATGGAATGATATACCTTGCAGGGCAGCCTGCACAGCTCATGTGGCGTGCAGACCTGCCCCTCGCAAGATAATTGAACCTATTCGGTTTTTGCCGCACGCGCCGGCATGATGCGGAAGGCACGGTTGTCCTTGATCCACGCGGCGCGCTCGTCGCGCAGCATGGTGCGGCGAACCTTTCCGGAATCGTCGCGCGGCGCGGTGCCGACGCGCTCGAAGCTTTCCGGATGCTTGTAGCGGCTGAGCCGGTCCTTCAGGAAATCGCCCATGCCGTCGGCGATCGCTTGCGCATCGGCGCTGTCGGCGAGCTCGAGGATTGCATGCACGCGCTGGCCGAATTCCGGATCGGGCAGTCCGACCACGACGCAGGAGCGCACCTCGGGATGCTCGCTGACCGCGGCCTCGACCTCGGCCGGATAGATGTTGGCGCCGCCGCGCAGAACCATATCGGCGAGCCGGTCGCCGAGATAGAGATAGCCTTCTTCATCGAGTCGGCCGATGTCGCCGAGCGACTCCCAGCCATCCGGCCGCCGCTTCGGCGTTGCGCCGAGATAGTGATAGGTCGAGCCGGCGCCGTCATTGGGCAGGAAATAGATTTCGCCGGTCTCGCCGGGCGCGACGTCGTTGCCGTCCTCGCCGATGATGCGCAGTTTCGCGGTCTCGCCGATCTTGCCGACCGAGCCCTTGTGCGCCATCCATTCGGTGCCTGAGATCACGCAGGCGCCCTGCCGCTCGGTGCCGCCATAGAGCTCCCAGATCCGCTCGGGGCCGAGCCATTCGATCCATTTCTCCTTCAGCCAGGGCGGCATCGGCGCTGCCATGTGAAACACGATTTTCAGGCTGGAGACGTCGTAGCGGCTGCGCACCTCCTCGGGCAGCGCCCAGATCCGGTGCATCATGGTCGGCACGAAGTTCACCCATTGCACGCGCTCGCGCTCGATCAGCCGCAGCGTCTCCTCGGCGTCGAACTTCACCATGCCGGTGACCCTTCCGCCCCCGAACAGCGCAAAGTGCGAGAGGATGAATGGCGCATTGTGATAGAGCGGCCCCGGATTGAGCAGCGAGGTGTCGCGCGCAATGCCAAGCGTCGCCTCGGCCGTGGTCTCGATCACCGCGGGGTTGTGATCGAGGATCACCTTCGGCCGCCCGGTCGAGCCGCCGCTCGTCATCGCCTTCCAGTAGCGCGCGACCGGCGCATCGAGCGGCTCCTCGGAGAATCCGTCCGGCACGAAATTCACCGGCAGCGAATTCGGCGCATTCCAGTCGGCCTCGCCGCCGACCACCAGCGACGGTTTCAGAATCTCGAGCACGGCAGCGGCCTCGCCGCGCGGCAGCCGCCATGACAGCGAGGTCGGCGTCGCGCCGCACTTCCACACCGCGAAGGTCGTCTCGAAGAACGCGTTGCTGTTGGGCAGCCCGATCGCGACGAAGTCGCCGGGCTTGACGCCCTTGGCGGCGAAGGCGCGCGCCCGTGCATTGGCGCGGCGCTCGAGCTCGAGCCAGGTCAGCGCATCCGCGCCATGACTGATGGCGATCGCATCCGTGGGCTTGCGTTCGGCATACCAGCGCGGCACGTCGGCGAGGGGGATCAGCATGGTCGTTTCCGTCGGAAAAGGCGGCTTGAAGCGCTCTTGTTGCAGGGATGTGGCCAAGGCCACGGCCGCCACTTCACCAAGAGTGCAGTCTCCGTGTCAAGCCGGCGGCTGTCCATGCGGCCGGTATCCCGCTGATGGAGTTGCAGAATCCCTGTTCGCTAAAAGCCGCGTCAAGATTCCGGTAAAGTTCAAGCGATCGCGCTAAGCCGGGCTTTACGGGGGGCCGGCATTGTGGCCGTTGCGGTTCTGTGCCGGGCGCGTCGAGCGACGTGCACGGCGTGCAATGTCTTTCAATGACCAATGGCTTCAAGGACGGCGACGATGGCGAGCAATGGAGCACGGATCAAGGTCAGTCGCGAGCCGCGGCGCCAGCTCAACAATCGTGCGGCCTGGATCACGGTCGACGACGGCGCGACCGAGAGCGAATGCGCCGTGGTCGACATCTCGCCGGGCGGCGCCAAGATCACCACCGAGGTCGAGTTCGAGGTGAATGACCGCCTCGCGCTGACGCTGCTCGCCGATCATGCCAAGCGCTACCCTTGCGAGGTGGTCTGGCGTCGCGGCAAGACCTACGGGCTCAAGTTCGTGACGGCCGAAGTCGAGCCGGTTGAACCTGCCGCGGAGCCGGCCGGCGCGACCTAGCGCGGCGTTTCATCAATCAATGTTCGAATGGACGTTCGGCGCAGGCCATCGCCGATCGGATCGGGCGCGCGTTCAATGGCTCACGCCAGGACGTCCCGCGCAAGCGTGGCTCACGTCAACGTCGCTGCGGATTGTCGGCATTGCCGGTGGTGGTGCCCGTCGGGCCTCCCGGAAGCGCCGGTGCGGCGCTGCCGCCGCCGGTGCCCGAAGACGGTGCGACGCGCTGGCCGGACTGGGTCGGGAGCGCAGTGCCGCCGACGCCGTTCGACGGCGCGGCGCGGTCGCCAGGCCTCGGCGGCAGCGGGGTGCCGCCGGTGTTCTGCGCGAGAAGCGGGGCCGGTGCGAGGATGAGGCCGGCGGCGACGACGATGGCAAATTTGGTCTTGAACATGTGCTGGTCCGAGATGGCGCGGTGAGGCTTGAGCGACAGGCACAGCCGCGACGGAGACGAGACATCCGCCAAGCCCGCGAGATTGCGATACCAACATAACGTCAGCCGCATTTGATGCGTTCCCGGACGCCTCGCCAGGGCGAAGCAAATATCCGTGTAATGAACGGTCTCCACCGATCGCGGCGACGCCTCGCCGGTGTTGCGGATCTTTCGACATGAAGTTTGGACATTCATGTCGCGAGAATGCGGATGTGTGACTCACAGACCTCGCCACACACTCAATGTCGTCCTGGCGAAAGCCAGGACCCATTACCCCAAATCTCAATTGTTGCGCGACGCTGGGGCCACGATCCCGTCCAGGATCAAGTGGGATGGTTATAGGTCCTGGCTTTCGCCAGGACAACGAACGGATAGCGCCGTGTGCCCGTCCTCACGGGTTCACGCAAACACGGCAATGACGACTGGTTGGCCAGGCGCCGTCGTCCTAGCGTTCTGTCAGCTTCAGCTCGATGCGGCGGTTGCGCTTGTAGGCCTCTTCGGTCTGCGCGGTGTCGAGCGGCTGGAATTCGGCAAAGCCGGCGGCGACCAGGCGCTGCGCCGGCACGCCGAGCGAGACCAGGTACTGCACCACCGAGATCGCGCGCGCCGAGGACAGCTCCCAGTTGGACTTGAACAGCGGGCTGTTGATCGGCCGCACGTCGGTGTGGCCGTCGACGCGCAGCACCCAGGCGATCTCGGGCGGAATCTGCTTGTCGAGATCGATCAGCGCGCTCGCGACAGTTTCGAGTTCGGTCTTGCCCTCGGGCAGCAGCGTCGCCTGGCCGGTGTCGAAGAACACTTCCGACTGGAACACGAAGCGGTCGCCGACGACGCGGATATCGGGACGGTTGCCGAGGATCGCACGCAGCCGGCCGAAGAATTCCGAGCGGTATTTCGACAGTTCCTGCACCCGCTGCGCCAGCGCGACATTGAGGCGCTGGCCGAGATCGGCGATGCGGTTCTGCGATTCCTTGTCGCGTTTCTCGGAGGCGTCGAGCGCCTCCTCGAGCGCGGCGAGCTGGCGGCGCAGCGCGCTGATCTGCTGGTTCAGCAGCTCGATCTGCGCAAGTGCGCGCGACGATACGGCCTTCTCGGACTCCAGCGCCTTGTTGAGTTCGTTGGCGCGGCCCTGCGCGTCGCTGCCGGAACTCGCGAGCCCCTCATAGAGTCCCTTCATGCGGTCGCGCTCGCCTTCGGCGGAAGCGAGCCCGGCGCGCAGCTGCGCCACCTGGTCGTCGAGCGTCAGCTTGGAGAGCTTCTCCAGCGACAGCAGGTCGTTGAGCTGGGCGATCTTGGCGGTGAGCTGTTCCAGCGCCTTGTCCTTGCCGGTGACCTCCTGCGACAGGAAGAACTGCACGACGAGGAATACCGACAGCAGGAACACGATCGACAGCACCAGCGTCGACAATGCGTCGACAAAGCCGGGCCAGTAGTTGAAGCCGGATTCGCTGCGGCGCGAGCGGGCGAGGGCCATGGGTGTCTCCTTGGGCTTGCTCCCCGGCTAGCTTTTCTCGGGCTGGCGGGCGAGGCGTTCGAGCAGCCGCTTGATCTCGCGGTTCTGCTCGCCCTGGCCGTCGGCCCATTCCCGGATCATCTGCTGCTCGGTGCGCATATGCGCAACCAGTCCCTGGATCGCCTCGGCAAGATTGGCCATCGCGGCCGTGGTGCTGCGGCCGCCGCCGCCTTCCTCGAGCGCGGTGCGGAGCCGATCGATCGCGCCCTGCATGTCGCCGGAGACGCCGGCTTCATCGCCGGAAATGCCGCGCACGGTGCCGGCGAGCCAGTCCTCGAGGTCGGTGTAGAAGCGGTTCTGGGCCTGGCTCGACTGCAGGTCGAGGAAGCCGAGGATCAGCGAGCCGGCGAGGCCGAACAGCGAGGACGAGAACGAGATGCCCATGCCGCCGAGCGGCGCGGCGAGGCCCTCCTTCAGCGTATCGAACAGCGCGCCGGAGTCGCCGCCGACCTTGAGCCCGTCGATCACCTTGCCGACCGAGCCCACCGTCTCGATCAGGCCCCAGAAGGTGCCGAGCAGGCCGAGGAACACCAACAGGCCGGTCATGTAGCGCGAGATGTCGCGGGCTTCATCGAGGCGGGTTGCGATCGAATCGAGCAGATGTCGCATGGTCTGCTGCGAGATCGACATCCGCCCCGAGCGTTCGCCGCCGAGGATCGCGGCCATCGGGGCAAGCAGCGTCGGGCGGCGCTCGATCGCAAGGCCGGGATCGGCGATGCGGAAATTGTTGACCCAGGCGACCTCGGGATAGAGCCGGATCACCTGGCGGAACGCCAGGATGATGCCGATCAGCAGCACCGCCCCGATCAGGGCGTTCAGCCCCGGATTGGCAAAGAAGGCGGTGACGATCTGCTTGTACAGCACGACCCCGACCAGGCCGCAGAGCACCAGGAACACCAGCATCCGCACCAGGAAGATACGAGGCGAGGACAGCTTGCTCAATTCGATCTCCATGTCGGAGCGGGAAGGAGGCATTGCCGGGTCATCCGTTCGCGAAGGCCGCATCTGCGAGCAATATGGCACAGCGGCGGAGTGAGGAAAGCCGATTCCAGGGGCAGCAAACAGGACCTTGAGTTGGAATCTCGTGGGCCGTTGCCGCTTTGCACGGCTTTCCGACCGCTCGGCGCATCACCATCCGCTGAACTGCACACCCCACCCGCAGATCGCGAAATGAGGTCGGCTTGCACGCGTCATTCGGTGAGGCGAACGCGACGATGGTGATTCGGTCCGATTGTCTCGTTGTTGCGAGGTGCGGCATTCCGCGCAGGCAAAATGGCGGGGTTCCCGCTCACGCAGACCTTAATGCATTCCCACAGCCTGCGATGGAACCCGCTCACAATGCGGTGACAAGACAAAAGATGCCGCGAAATCAGAGTGATAGCATTCTGTGACATTGAGCCGCCCAAAAACGCATTGCGTCGCAGCAAGCAGATTTTATTTTCATCGCAGCAACGCGAGCGGTGTCGCCGTGACACCGCCGTTCGTTTGTTCAAACCTTTCAGGGGCGATTATCTCAATGTCTGGACTTCGCGCGCAATCGGCATGCATTGCTCTGATGCTGGCCGTGACGGCGCCACTGCTTGCAGGCTGCGACGAGCCGAACACCGCAACCGCCGCCGTGCAAGCACCCGAGCCGGACGTCAGTGTCGTCACCGTGAAGCCGCAGGCGCGCGCGATGCTGCGCGAGCTGCCGGGCCGCATCGCGCCGACCCGTGTTTCCGAGGTACGCCCGCGCGTCTCGGGCATCGTGGTCAACCGCATGTTCCATCAGGGCAGCGAGGTGAAGGTCGGCGATCCCCTGTACCAGATCGATCCGCGCCCGTTCGAAGTCGAATTGCAGTCGACCGGGGCGGCGCTGGCGCGCGCCAAGGCCGTGCTCGAACAGGCCGCGCTGCAGGCCCGCCGTATCGCCACCTTGACCAGCCAGCGCGCGGCGCCGGAAGCCGAGAACGAAAAGGCGATCGCGACGCTGAAGCAGGCCGAAGCCGACGTGCAGGGTCGCGAGGCCGAAGTCGCGCGAGCCAAGCTCAATCTGGATTATGCGACGATCCGCGCGCCGATCGACGGCACCATCGGCGCGGCGCTGGTCAGCGAGGGCGCGCTCGTCGTGCAGAACGACGCCGCGAGCCTTGCGACCATCCAGCAGCTCGATCCGATCTACGCCGACTTCCAGCAGTCCGTGACCGAGATGAACCAGCTCCGCCGCGCCTTCGAGAGCGGCGATCTCGACCGCATCGCGCCCGACGCGATGAAGGTGCGCCTCGTGCTCGACGACGGCTCGATCTACCCGCTGCCGGGCAAGCTGCTGTTCTCCGACGCCAAGGTCGACGCCTATACCGGGCAGGTGACGTTGCGCGGCGAGTTCCCGAACCCGCATCGCATCCTGCTGCCGGGCATGTATGTGCGCGTGCTGATCGAGCAGGGCATCGACAGCGATGCGATTGCCGTGCCGCAGCAGGCGATCCAGCGCAATGGCGGCGGCGGCAGCGAGGTGTTCGTCGTCAAGGCCGACAATCACGTCGCGGTGCAGCCGGTGCGCACCGGCTCGCTGCAGGGTGGTTCCTGGTTCGTGACCGACGGCCTGAAGGCCGGCGACAAGGTCGTCGTCGAGGGGTTCCAGAAATTCGCCGCCGGCGACAAGGTCCGGCCGCAAGCCTGGCGCGAGGTCGACGCAGCTGCAGCACCGACGGATCCGCACCAGACCGCGCACGCAGTGCGGTGATCCGGCATGCCTAGCTTCTTCATCGACAGGCCGATCTTCGCCTGGGTCGTCGCGCTGTTCATCTGTCTGATCGGCGCGATCTCGATTCCGCTGCTCGCGGTCGCGCAATATCCGATCATCGCGCCGCCCTCGATCTCGATCTCGACCAGCTATCCCGGCGCGTCGCCGGAGAACCTCTACAACAGCGTGACGCGGCTGATCGAGGAGGAGCTCAACGGCGCCGCCAACATCCTGAACTTCGAATCGACCTCCGACTCGCTTGGCCAGGTCGAGATCATCGCCAACTTCAAGCCGGGCACCGACACCAGCCAGGCTTCGGTCGAGGTGCAGAACCGCCTCAAGCGCGTCGAGGCGCGGCTGCCGCGCGCCGTGATCCAGCAGGGCATCCTGGTCGAGGAAGCCTCGTCCGCCGTGCTGCAGATCATCACGCTGAACTCGACCGACGGCTCGCTGGATGAAGTGGGCCTCGGCGACTTCATGATCCGCAACGTGCTGGGCGAGGTGCGCCGCATCCCCGGCGTCGGCCGCGCCACGCTGTATTCGACCGAGCGGTCCTTGCGGATCTGGATCGATCCGGCCAAGCTGGTCGGCTACGGCCTGTCCGCCGACGACGTCAACAAGGCGATCACGGCGCAGAACGCCCAGGTCGCCTCCGGCAGCATCGGCGCCGAGCCGAGCACAGATACCCAGAAGATTTCCGCGCAGGTGCTGGTGAAGGGCCAGCTGTCCTCTCCCGACGAGTTCGGCGCCATCATCCTGCGCGCCAACGCCGACGGCTCGACGGTCCGCCTGCGCGACGTCGCGCGGATCGAGATCGGCGGCCTCAGCTACCAGTTCAACACCCGCCTCGACGGCAAGCCGACCGCCGGCCTCTCGGTGTTGCTGTCGCCGAAGGGCAATGCGCTGGCGACCGCGAGCGCGGTCGAAGCCAAGATGAAGGAGCTGTCGCGCTTCTTCCCGGCCAACATCTCCTACGAAATCCCCTACAACATCACGCCGGTGGTCGAGGCTTCGATCAAGAAGGTGTTGACGACGCTGGTCGAGGCCGTGGTGCTGGTGTTCGTCGTGATGTTCCTGTTTCTGCAGAACATCCGCTACACCATCATCCCGACCATCGTGGTTCCGGTGGCGCTGTTGGGCGCCTGCGCTACGCTGATGATCGCGGGCTTTTCGATCAACATGCTGACCATGTTCGGCATGGTGCTGGCGGTCGGCATCCTCGTCGACGACGCCATCGTCGTGGTCGAGAACGTCGAGCGCATCATGGCGGAGGAGGGCCTGCCGCCGAAGGAAGCCACCAAGAAAGCGATGTCGCAGATCACCGGCGCCATCATCGGCATCACGCTGGTGCTGATGGCGGTGTTCGTGCCGATGGCGTTCTTCCCCGGCTCGGTCGGCATCATCTACCGGCAGTTCTCGGTCACCATGGTGGCGGCGATCGCGTTCTCGGCGCTGCTCGCGCTGTCGCTGACGCCGGCGCTGTGCGCGACGCTGCTCAAGCCGGTCAAGAAGGGCCACGGCCATGCCAGCAAGGGCGTGTTCGGCTGGTTCAACCGCGTGCTCGACACCAGCCGCGCGGGCTATACCCGCACCGTGCAGGGCTCGCTGAAGCGCACCGGCCGCCTGATGCTGATCTACCTCGTGCTGTTCCTTGGCGTCGCCTACGGCTTCGTGCGGCTGCCCGGCGGCTTCCTGCCGGTCGACGACCAGGGCTTCATCACGACCGACGTGCAGACGCCGTCGGAATCGTCCTATGCCCGGACCGAAGCCGCGGTCGAGCAGGTCGAGAAGTACCTCAAGGACCGCGCCGGCATCGAGAACGTCACGTTCCTCACCGGCTTCAGCTTCCTCGGCCAGGGCATGAACACCGCGCAGGCCTTCATCACCCTGAAGGACTGGTCGGAGCGCGGCCCGAAGGATTCCGCCGCCGCCATCGTTGCCGACATCAACCGCGATTTGTCGTCGATCCGCGACGCCAGGATCTCGGCGTTGCAGCCGCCGCCGATCGACAACCTCGGCAATTCCTCGGGCTTCTCGTTCCGCCTGCAGGACCGCGGCCAGAAGGGTTATTCGGCGCTGATCGCCGCGTCCGATCGCCTGATCGCGGAGGCCAATGCCAGCCCGATCCTGCAGAAGGTCTATGTCGAAGGCCTGCCGCCCGCGCCGCAGGTCAATCTGATGATCGACCGCGAGAAGGCGGGCGCGTTCGGCCTCACCTTCGAGGACATCAACAACACGATCTCGACCAATCTCGGCTCGAACTACATCAACGACTTCCCGAACCGCGGGCGCATGCAGCGCGTCATCGTGCAGGCCGACAAGACCAGCCGCATGAACGCGGACGACATCCTCAACTACAACGTCAAGAACAGCCGCGGCCAGCTGGTGCCGTTCTCGGCCTTCGCCACCATCGAGTGGACGAAGGGGCCGACGCAGATCGCGGGCTTCAACTACTATCCGGCGGTGCGCATCTCCGGCGAGGCGCGGCCGGGCTTCACCTCGGGCGATGCGATCGCCGAAATGGAGCGGCTCGCCGACAAGCTGCCGCGCGGCTTCGGCTATGAATGGACCGGCCAGTCGCTGCAGGAGAAGCTGTCGGGCTCGCAGGCGCCGTTCCTGCTCGCGCTGTCGGTGCTGGTGGTGTTCCTCTTGCTGGCCGCGCTCTATGAGAGCTGGACCATTCCGCTCGCGGTGCTGCTCACCATTCCGCTCGGCATTCTCGGTGCGGTGGTGGCGGCGACGATGCGCGGGCTCTCCAACGACGTCTATTTCACCGTCGGTTTGATCACCATCATCGGTCTTGCCGCCAAGGACGCGATCCTGATCATCGAGTTTGCCAAGGATCTGCGCGCGCAAGGCAAGCCGCTGGTCGAGGCGACAATCGAGGCGTGCAGCCTCAGATTCCGCCCGATCCTGATGACCGGTCTGGCCTTCGTCTGCGGCGTGCTGCCGATGGCGATCGCGACCGGCGCCGGCGGCGCCAGCCAGCAGGCACTCGGCACGTCAGTGATGGGCGGCATGATCGCGGTGGTGATCCTCGCGCTGCTCCTGGTGCCGGTGTTCTTCGTCAGCGTGCAGCGCGTGCTGGCCGGCGATCGCGAAACGGCGCCGGGGCAGGGTGAGGTATATGGCCCGCCCGCGCCGGCAAGGATCGGTCACTGACATCAGGGACCGGTGCTGCTCAGATCAGCAGCTTGCTTTCGCAAGCTGACCAATCCAGATTGCAGCTCTGGATTGAACGGGAAGCGTTTGGGCAACCCGGGGATTGAGGGCATGCGATGCGGCCGAGCGATATTGCGATCTCGAATTATCGCTCGATCCGGCGGCTCTTCATGCCCATCCAGCCGCTGTCCGTCTTCGTCGGCGAGAACGGCGTCGGCAAATCCAATCTCTACAAGTCGCTGTCGCTGTTGCGGGATGCTGCGACCGGCCGGATCACGCGCACGATCTCCGACGAAGGCGGGTTGAATTCCGTCTTCTGGTCCGGCCATCGCAGACGCGGAGACGATGCGCGTCTGCGGTTGGCCGTGAGGCTCGACCACGTCAGATATTCCATCGAGCTCGGATTCCCGAGCCCGGTCGTGGCGGCATTTCCCGGTGAGCCGATGATCAAGTCCGAAACGATCGAGGCGACCCACGGCAAGAAGACAATACTGATGTTGGAGCGCACCAACTCACTCGTCAGTGTCCGCGATGAGAACGGCACCTGGAGCCAGCACAAGGATGCGGTGCTGCCGTCGGAAACCGCACTGGCCGGATTTTCGGATGGTAAGGGAAGTCCCGAGATCGACCTGATCCGAAATGCAATGCTGAGTTGGCGATTCTATCACGACTTCCGGACCGATCCGGCGTCGCCGATACGAAAGCCGTGTCTCGCGATCACGACACCTTCGCTGAGCGCCGATGGCCACGATCTGGCTGCCGTGTTGGCAACCCTGTTCACGATCAGGCAGGATGCCGGCGATCTGCAGGATGCGATCGAGGACGCATTTCCGGGCGCCGAACTGCGGGCTTGGGAAAAAAATGGGCTATGTGAATTCCAGTTGCAACTGGAGGACATGCCGCGGCCATTCAAGGCGCACGAACTATCCGACGGCACGCTGAAATATATCTGCCTGCTCGCCGTGTTCATGGGCTATCGGCTGCCGCCGTTCATCGCGCTGAACGAGCCCGAGACCAGCCTGCATCCCTCGCTGCTGGCGCCATTGGCGCGGCTGATCGCCAAGGCATCGCGCCGTGCCGACATCTGGATCGTCACCCATTCGGAGCCTCTGATGGAAGCGCTGCGCAGCGAGAGCGCGGTGCCGCTGCGCCGGGTGATCAAGACGAAGGGCGCCACCACCATCGAGGGCCTGACCGCGGGCGGTGAATTTCGTGACCGCGAGGACGACCAGGATGACGATGACGACGACGATTAAATCGCGCCGTCGCGTTACTGCCCGAGCGGCTTCAGGATCTTGATCAGCTCGCCGTGCACGAACTCGTTGCCGCAGACGATGTGGCCGGTCTGCAGCGGGTCGTCATTGCCCTGGATGCCGGAGACGGTGCCGCCGGCTTCGCGGACCATCAGCAGGCCGGCCGCGACGTCCCAGGCCTGCAGATTGCGCTCCCAATAGCCGTCGAGCCGGCCGGCAGCGACAAAGGCGAGGTCGAGCGAGGCGGCGCCGAAGCGGCGGAAGCCCGCGACCTTGGTCTGCAGCGCCGCCATCTCCTGCAGCGCCAGCTGGTGGTTACCGCGGCCGATATGCGGCAGGCCGCAGGCGACAACGCATTCGTTGAGCTGGCGGCGGCCGGCGACGCGCAGCCGCTGGTCGTTGAGGAACGCGCCCTTGCCGCGCTCGGCGATGTAGAGCTCGTCATTGGCGGGATTGTAGATCACGCCGGCGATCACGGTGTCCTCGCGCTTCAGCCCGATCGAGATCGCGAATTGCGGGATGCCGTGCAGGAAGTTGGTGGTGCCGTCCAGGGGATCGACGATCCAGGTGTGGCTCTTGTCAGAGCCTTCGCGCTTGCCGCCTTCCTCGCCGACGAACCCGTAGCCGGGCCGGGCCTTCTCGAGGTCGGTGTAGAGCATCTCCTCGGCGCGCTTGTCGGCGAGCGAGACGAAGTTTGCCGGCCCCTTCAGCGACACCTGGAGATGTTCGATCTCGCCGAGGTCGCGCTTGAGGCTGCGGCCGGCGCGGCGCGCGGCCTTGACCATGACATTGATGAGAGCGGAATAGAGCATGATGGAAGCTGGTGGCTTTCGAGCGTTGGAAATCGATCGGGCAGCGTAGCAAGACCCTGCCCGTCATCCTGAGGAGCGCGGAACGCGCGTCTCGAAGCATCGACGGCCCGGTCCGGGGCCGTGCATCCTTCGAGGCTCGCTCCGCTCGCACCTCAGGATGACGGGAAACGGCCTGTGGCGCCCTGGGTTTCGGACTGGGTGCCCTCTGGAAGTGGCGCCGTCAAGGCGTCATTTGACGTTGTTTCCGATCCATTTTCGCGCGGCTGCCTCGGCCTTGGCGCGGTCTTCCGGGCTCATATCGGCGAGGATGTCGTCGAGATCGGGGTCGCCCTTGCCGGCGGTCTTGGCGACCGTGTGCCATTTCAGCGCCTCGACCTTGTCCACCGGGGCGCCGGCGCCGGTCGCCAGCACATGGGCGAGGCGGTTTTGCGCGATCGCGCTGTTCTGCCGGGCCGCCTTGCGCAGCAGCGCCACCGCCGCCGGCACGTTCCGCGGCGTGCCGGAGCCGTTGTAGAGCGCGATGGCATATTCGACCTCGGCATCGACATTGTCGGCCAGCGAGGCGGCCTGCAGCAGCCGCGCCGCCTTCTCGAGGTCCTTCGGCACGCCGGTGCCTTCCTTGTAGAAGGTCGCGAGCGCGTATTGCGCCTCGGGGCTGCCGGCGTCGGCGGCCATGCGCAACAGCTCGGCGGAGCGGCGGAGGTCCTGCGGCAGGGTCTGGCCGTCGAGATAGAGCAGCGCGAGATTATAGGCCGCCTTCGGCTCGCCGAGCTTGGCCGACGACGCCAGCAGCTTGACCGCGGCGTCCTTGTCGACGGCGCCGCCGCGGCCCGCGATCTTCATCATGGCGAGCGCGAACATCGCCTCGCGGTCGCCGGCATCGGAGGCGCGCTTGTACCACTCGTCGGCCTTGACGTAGTCGCGCTTGACGCCGAGCCCATTGGCATAGAGCTCGCCCAGCATCGTCATGGCCTTGGCATCGTTGTTGTTCTGCGCGCGCGCGGTCGCGAGATCGAACGCGGTCTTGTACATGCCGCGCTGATAGGCGCCGTAGACGAGGTCGACATTGGGATCGTCGACGGCCTGGGTCGGGGTCGGCGAGGGCGTCGGAGATGCGGCAGGCTTCGGCGTCGCGGAGGCGGCGGGCTTCGGCGTCGGCTTCTTCGCGACCGGCGAATGCACCTTCGGCTTCGCAGCCTCCTTCTTCGCGGGCGGCGTCTGTGCCGGCGGCGTGATCGAGAGCTGCGCCATCGCGCCGCTCGCCAGCATCGTGCAGCCGAGCGCAACAGCTATCGGACGCAGGCATTTCATTCCGGCGTCATCCCTCGGCCTTTCCGTCGGCCTTGGCCTTGCCGAATGTGCCGGCATGCGCCCGCGCAATCGCCTCTCCGATCTCGACAAGCGCCGCCTTGGCGCCGCGCGGATCGGACCAGATGAAGTTTCCGACCAGCACGAAATCCGCGCCGGCCGCCGCGAACGTCTCGGCTTCCTCGCGCGAGGTTGCAAAGCCGATGCAGGGCGGCTCGAACAATTCGTCCCACCACTCCAGCCGCTCGGCGATGGCCTCGCGCGAGGGCCGCTGTCCGTTGGCGTCGGGCTCGCCGAACAGTACATAGTCGGCGCCGGCTTCGCCCGCGGCCATGGAATCGTGGCGGGTCGCGAGCCCGCCGACGCCGACAATGCGGTCGGGTTTCAGCGACGGCATCGCCTCTTCCATCGCGGCGACGCCGGTCAGATGCGCGCCGTCGGCGCCGGCGCGGGCCACGATATCGGGATGACCGTCGATCAGCAGCGCCGCGCCGGCGTTCTGGATCGCGGGCCCCAGCGCCTTGATGGTGGAGATCATGCTGCGCGGATCGCTCTCGCGCAGCCGCACCAGCACGGCCGCGACATCGGCCGCGGCAAGCAGCTCGGTGAGCTCGGCCGCAAGCCGCGCAGGCTCATCGACCGCCGGCGTTGCCAGATAGAGGCGCGGCGTCGGCCGCGGCGGAACGGGCTTGGTCGCCAACTATGCCGCCTGTTTCTCGAGGCCGGCTTCCCAATTGCCGGTGCTCGCGAGCCCGTTCATCCGGGCGCGATGCGAGAAGGCGCGCTGGCCCGCGGGGACGTTGTCGGGCTTGCCGGACCACGCCTTCTGCGGCGCCGCCTGCAGCGCGCGGCCGTAGGAGAAGGTCAGCCGCCAGGGCAAATTGCCGATCTTGTTCATGGCGTCGAGATGCGCGGTCGCTTCCTCGTCGCTCTGGCCGCCGGAGAGGAAGGCGATGCCGGGCACCGCGGCCGGCACGCAGCTCTTGAGCAGGCGGATGGTCTTCTCGGCGACTTCCTGCACCGGCGCCTGCTTCGGGCACTTCTTGCCCGAGATCGCCATGTTCGGCTTCAGGATCATGCCTTCGAGCGCGACGCGCTGCACCCGCAATTCCTGGAAGGTGCGGTTCAGCACGCGCTGCGTCACCTCGTAGCAGCGGTCGATGTCATGATCGCCGTCCATCAGCACCTCCGGCTCGACGATCGGGACGATCTGCGCGGCCTGGCACAGCGCGGCGTAGCGCGCCAGCGCATGGGCGTTGGCACGGATCGCGGTCTGGGTCGGGATTCGCGGTCCGATATCGATCACGGCGCGCCACTTCGCAAAGCGCGCACCGCGCTCGTAATATTTCTTCAGCCGCTCGGCGAGCTTGTCGAGGCCGACGGTGACGAGTTCGCCTGGGCAGTTCGGCAGCGCCTGCGTGCCCTCGTCGACCTTGATGCCGGGGATCGCGCCGGCCTGCTCGATCAGCTTGACCAGCGGCGTGCCGTCCTTGGCATTCTGCCAGATCGTCTCGTCGTAAAGGATGACGCCGGAGATGTACTTGCTCATCGCCTCCTGCGAGCGGAACAGCATCTCGCGATAGTCACGGCGATTGTCCTCGGTCGAATCGACCTTGATGGCGTCGAACCGCTTCTTGATGGTGCCGGAGGATTCGTCGGCGGCGAGAATGCCCTTGCCCGGGGTGACCATGGCAAGCGCGATTTTGTTGAGGTCGGAGAGGTTCATCGGGGCGTCCTCCAGAGCCATTGCCTTTGCAAACCAAAATAGGCGGTTCTCGGGCAAATGCCTAGAAAACGTTCGTCGCGGCTGAGATCGCGCGTAGATTTGGCTTGTTCTGTTCACCTCGCCCCGCTTGCGGGGAGAGGCATAGGCCGCCTTCGGCGGCCGTCGGCAAAGAACGCCGAAGTCGAGCTTCGGCTATGTCGCATCGCTAGATGCAATCCGGGTGAGGGGGTACAGGTCTAACCGCATTCGCCGCTCGTGGAAGCCCCTCACCCCAACCCTCTCCCCGCGAAGGGCGGGGAGAGGGAGAGATACGTCAGGCAACCTTGGGGTCGAGCTGGCCCGCGGCGTAGCGCTTGGCCATTTCCGCCGTAGTCAGCACCTTCTTGATCTTGCTGGCCTGGCCCGCGGTGTTGAACTCCTGCAGGCGCTGCTTGCACAGCTTGGTCATCGCCTCCATCGCGGGCTTCAGGTACTTGCGCGGATCGAACTCTTCCGGATTGTCCTTCAGCACCTTGCGGATCTGGCCGGTCATCGCCATCCGGTTGTCGGTGTCGATGTTGATCTTGCGCACACCGTTCTTGATGCCGCGCTGGATCTCGGCGACCGGCACGCCCCAGGTCGGCTTCATCTTGCCGCCATTGGCGTTGATGATCTCCTGCAGCTCCTGCGGTACCGACGAGGAGCCGTGCATCACCAGATGCGTGTTCGGCAGCTTGCGATGGATTTCCTCGATCACGTTCATGGCGAGGATGTTGCCGTCGGGCTTGCGGGTGAACTTGTAGGCGCCGTGCGAGGTGCCCATCGCGATCGCCAGCGCGTCAACCTTGGTTTCCTTGACGAACTTCACGGCCTCGTCCGGGTTGGTCAGCAGCTGGTCGTGCGACAGCTTGCCCTCGGCGCCATGGCCGTCTTCCTTGTCGCCCATGCCGGTCTCGAGCGAGCCGAGCACGCCGAGCTCGCCTTCCACCGAGATGCCGCCGAGATGGGCCATGCCGGTCACGGTCTTGGTGACGCCGACATTGTAGTCCCAGTCGCCGGGGGTCTTGCCGTCGGCCTTCAGCGAGCCGTCCATCATGACCGAGGTGAAGCCGGACTGGATCGCGGTCATGCAGGTGGCGGGCTCGTTGCCGTGGTCGAGATGTACGCAGACCGGGATCTGCGGGTAGATCTCGGTGACGGCGTCCATCATGTGCTTGAGCATGACGTCGTTGGCGTAGGACCGCGCGCCGCGCGAAGCCTGGATGATGACGGGCGCGTCGACCTCGGAGGCTGCCGCCATGATCGACAGCGCCTGTTCCATGTTGTTGATGTTGAAGGCAGGTACGCCGTAATCATGCTCGGCCGCGTGGTCGAGCAGTTGCCGCAACGTTATGCGAGCCATTCCATTTCTCCCTGTAGTGCAAGTTCGTGGATGTGAAGCGCGATGAGCTCATTTTCATCGCGCTTTTGCTCTTTGTTTGAGCATGATCTCTTCGGAAAACCGCTTCACACTTTTCCGGATCATGCTCTGGATCAACGGTTTTTCAGAACTTCGACGCCCGGCAGCGGCTTGCCTTCCATCCATTCAAGAAACGCGCCGCCCGCGGTCGAGACGTAGGAAAAATCGCCGCCCACGCCCGCCTGGTTCAGCGCCGCGACGGTGTCGCCGCCGCCGGCGACCGAGATCAGCTTCCTGGCCTTGGTGCGTTCGGCGGCATGCTTGGCCGACACCACGGTGCCGCGGTCGAACGGCGTCAGCTCGAAGGCGCCGAGCGGTCCGTTCCAGACCAGCGTCGCCGCGTCGTCGATCGCGGCATGGATGCGCGCGATCGATTGCGGACCGACGTCGAGGATCATGCCGTCGGCCGGGATCGCATCGAGGCCATAGGCATGCGACGGCGCGTTGGCGGCAAACTGGTTGGCGACGACAGCGTCGACGGGGAGGATGATGGCGCAGTTGGCGGCGTTGGCCTTTTCCATGATCCGCAGCGCGGTCGGGGCAAGATCCTTTTCGGCGAGCGACTTGCCGACGGCGACGCCCTGCGCGTGCAGGAAGGTGTTGGCCATGCCGCCGCCGATCACCAGCGCGTCGACCTTGCTCACGAGGTTTTCCAGGAGGTCGATCTTGGTCGAGACCTTGGCGCCGCCGATGATCGCGATCACCGGCTTGGTCGGCGCTTCCAGCGCCTTGCCGAGCGCGTCGAGCTCGGCCTGCATGGTGCGGCCGGCATAGGCGGGAAGCTTGTGGCCGAGGCCTTCGGTCGAGGCGTGGGCGCGATGCGCGGCGGAGAAGGCGTCGTTGACCCAGATGTCGCCGAGCTTGGCGAGCTCTGCAACGAAGCCGGCGTCGTTCTTCTCCTCTTCCTTATGGAAACGGGTGTTTTCCAGGCAGAGGATGTCGCCGTCCTTGAGGGCCGCGACAGCGGCGGCCGCAGGCTCGCCGATGCAGTCCTCGGCGAAGCCGACCGGGCGCTTGATCACTTTCGACAGCGCTTCGGCGACCGGCTTCAGCGATTCCTTGGGATCGCGTCCCTTGGGGCGGCCGAAATGAGCGAGCAGGATAACCTTGCCGCCCTTGTCGGAAATTTCGGTGATGGTGGGGGCCACGCGCTCGAGCCGGGTGGCGTCGGTGACGCGGCCATTTTCCATGGGGACGTTGAGGTCGACGCGCAGCAGCACGCGCTTGCCCTTCACGTTGACGTCGTCGAGGGTGCGGAACGATTTTGTCATGGGGGGTGTCGAACTCCTGGGGTCATTCCGGGGCGATGCGGAGCATCGAACCTCAGATGCGCAATTGCGCATCGGGGAATCTCGAGATTCCGGGTCTGGTCCTGCGGACCATCCCGGAATGACGGAGCGGCAAAGACGCAGATGCCCGGCGGTGAGCCGGGCATCACGAACAGTCGAACTTAAACCAGCTTGCCGATCGCGACGGCGGTGTCCGCCATACGGTTCGAGAAGCCCCACTCATTGTCGTACCAGGACATCACGCGCACGAAGTTGCCGTTCTGCACCTTGGTCTGGTCCATGTGGAAGGTCGACGAGTGCGGATCGTGGTTGAAGTCGATCGAGACGTTCGGCGCGTTGGTGTAGCCGAGGATGCCCTTGAGCTGCTGCTCGGACGCACGCTTCATCGCCTCGTTGATCTCCTTGACGTCGGTTGCGCGCTTGGCGACGATCTTGAGGTCGATCACGGAAACGTTCGGGGTCGGAACGCGGACCGAGACGCCGTCGAGCTTGCCCTTCAGCTCGGGCAGCACGAGGCCGATCGCCTTCGCGGCACCGGTCGAGGTCGGGATCATCGACATCGCCGCAGCGCGGCCGCGATAGAGATCCTTGTGCAGGGTGTCGAGCGTCGGCTGGTCGCCGGTATAGGCATGGATCGTGGTCATGAAGCCGGTCTCGATGCCGACGGTGTCGTTCAGGACCTTGGCGACCGGCGCGAGGCAGTTGGTGGTGCAGGAGCCGTTCGAGATCACCAGGTGATCCTTGGTCAGCGTGTCGTGGTTGACGCCGTAGACGATGGTGGCGTCAGCACCGTCGGCGGGCGCCGAGACCAGCACGCGCTTGGCGCCGGCTGTGAGGTGCGCGGAGGCCTTGTCCTTCGCGGTGAAGATGCCGGTGCATTCCAGCGCGACGTCGACGCCGAGCGCCTTCCACGGCAGCTTGGAGGGATCGCGCTCGGCCGAAACCTTGATCTTGTTGTCGCCGAGGCTGATCGTGTCGCCGTCGACCGTGACGGTGCCGGGGAAGCGGCCGTGCACGGAATCGAAGCGCAGCAGGTGTGCGTTGGTCTCGACCGGGCCGAGGTCGTTGATGCCGACCACCTCGATGTCCTTGCGGCCGGACTCGGCGATGGCGCGCAGAATGTTGCGGCCGATACGCCCAAACCCGTTGATCGCGACGCGGATTGCCATGCTCGTCTCCTCTAATGCTGTTGTCAGCCCCGCGGGAGCGCTCCCACGAGGTTTTTACGGCGGAACGCCCGGTTCGGCCGGGCGCGTACGGAAAAGATGGAGCTTAGGTAATCCTTTTTTGCGACAAGCTCAACCTTGGCCGACAGGTGTCAGGCCAGCGTCAGACGCGCTTCGTGGCAGCGTTAACGACGGCTTCAGCAGTAATGCCGAAATGCGGGAAAAGGTCCTTCGCCGGGGCGCTGGCGCCGAATCCGTGCATGCCGATGAATTCGCCGTCATGGCCGATCACGGCATCCCAGCCCCAGCGCACCGCGGCCTCGATCGCGATCTTGACTGGGGCGTTGCCGATAATGGCATTTTGCCGTTCGGCGGGCTGTGCCAGCAGCAATTCCAGCGACGGGACCGAGACCACCCGCGTCGCGATGCCGCGTCCGGCGAGCTGCTTCTGCGCCTCGACCGCGATCTGGACCTCGGAACCCGACGCGAACAATGACACTTTTGCGTCACCCTGCGCCGCGACCAGCTCATAGGCGCCGTGGCTGCACGGGTTGTCGTTCGGCGCCGTGGTGCGGAGCTGCGGCAGGTTCTGGCGAGTCAGCGCCAGCACCGTCGGTCCGTCGACGCGGTTGAGCGCCAGTTCCCAGCACTCGGCGGTCTCGACCGCGTCGCAGGGACGGAACACGCGCATGTTGGGCATCGCGCGGAGCGCGGAGAGATGCTCGACCGGCTGGTGCGTCGGGCCGTCTTCGCCGAGGCCGATCGAGTCATGGGTCATGACATAGACGACGCCGGTGCCCATCAGCGCCGACAGCCGCATCGCGCCGCGCGCGTAGTCGGTGAACACCAGGAAGGTGGCGCCGTTCGGCGCGAAGCCGCCATGCAGGAAGATGCCGTTGAGGCATGCCGCCATGCCGTGCTCGCGGACGCCGTAATGGATGAAGCGGCCCTTCGGCGTCTTGGCGCCGAACGCCGTCGCCGACTTCGCCTTGTTGTTGTTGGAGCCGGTGAGGTCGGCGGAGCCGGCGACGAATTCCATCGGCATCGCAGCCGCAATCACCTCGATCGCGGCTTCCGACGATTTGCGGGTCGCGACGTTGAGCGGATTTTCCAGGAGCCCCTTCTTGAAGGCGCGCAGCCCCTTGGCGAGCGACTGCGGCCGCTCGTGGCGAATGCGGCGTTCGAACTCGGCGCGCTTGCGGCTGCCGAGCTGCGCGAACTGCTCGTCCCACGCCTTGTGCTCGGCGGCGCCGCGGGCGCCTGCCTCGCGCCAGGCGTTCAGCACGTCGTCGGGCACCGAGAACGGCTCGAGCGAGATGCCGAGCTTCTCCTTTGCCGCCTTGAGCTCGTCGGCGCCGAGCGCTTCGCCATGCGCCTTGGCGGTGCCGGCCTTGTGCGGCGCGCCGTACCCGATCGTGGTCTTGCAGGCGATCATCGAGGGCTTGTTGGATTTCTGCGCGCGGGTGATTGCAGCGGCGATCGCCTGCGGATCCTGGCCGTCGATCAATTCGGCGGCCCAACCTGCGGACTTGAAGCGCTTCACCTGATCGACGGAATCGGAGATCGAGGTCGGGCCGTCGATCGAGATGCCGTTGTCGTCGTACAGCACGATCATCTTGTTGAGCCGCCAGACACCGGCGAGCGCGATCGCTTCCTGCGAGATGCCCTCCATCAGGTCGCCGTCGGAGGCAAGCACATAGGTGTGGTGGTTGACGATCTTCTTGCCGAACTCGGCGGCCAGCATCTTCTCGGCGAGCGCCATGCCGACCGCGGTCGCGATGCCCTGGCCGAGCGGACCGGTGGTGGTCTCGATGCCCTTGGTGTGGAAGTTCTCGGGGTGTCCCGGTGTAAGCGATCCGAGCTGGCGGAAATGCTTGAGCTGGTCGAGCGTCATGTCCTTGTTGCCGGTGAGGTACAGCAACGAATAGAGCAGCATCGAGCCATGGCCGGCCGAGAGCACGAAGCGGTCGCGATCGGGCCACGCCGTGTCGGCCGCATCGAATTTCAGGAATTTCGTGAACAGGACGGTCGCGATGTCGGCGGCGCCCATCGGCAGGCCGGGATGGCCGGAATTCGCCTTTTCGACGGCGTCCATGGCAAGGCCACGGATCGCATTGGCCATACGGGTGTGATCGACCTGCGTCATGATGAAAAGTCCGCCTAAAATGAGGAGCTGATGCTGGACGCATCGGGCGGGCAGCCGCGATACGCGCGTGGATGGCCTTACGGGTTGGGGGTGGATTAGCACCTCAATTCCGCAAGTCCAAGGCGATGGAACGCCTCAAAACGGGGAAAAGTTGCCCGAAATCGCCTATTTCATTCAACGGTGCATAGTTCTCCGCCGCCGTTGCGCTGGGCTCGCTTGCCACGTAAATTTCGTCCCGTAAACGCTTGCCGAACCGCCTGTTTTGCCGTGCGGCAGGCCTGTCTTCCGCAGGCTACCAAGCCAACCGACTTGAAAGGTCCACGCCGCGTGTCATGAGTGATCGTCTCGCCAACGGGTCTGGCAATACCGAGGCACCGCTTGCCGATATCGATGCTGCGACAAAGCGGCTGATGGCTGCGCTTGATGCGCTGGAGAGCTCGGTGGAGCGGCGCCGCGAGGCCGACCGCGACGAGAACGAATTGGCGAGCCGCATCCAGGCGCTCGGCGCCGATCGCTCCAGGCTTGCCGACGAACTCGACGGATCGCTGGTGAAGACGCGCAAGCTCGAGCGCGCCAATCGCGAGATCGCGGAAAAACTCGACGCGGCAATCGGCAGCATTCGCGCCGTGCTCGACGGCGGAGACAGCAGATGAGCCACATCAACGTCACCATCAATGGCCGGCAATACCGGATGGCCTGCGAGGAGGGCCAGGAGGTGCGGCTCCTGAAGCTCGCGGAAAATCTCCAGCAGCGCGTGGAATCGCTGCGCGGCAAGTTCGGCGAAATCGGCGATGCGCGGCTGACGGTGATGGCGGCGCTCACCGCCTGCGACGAACTGGTTGACGCCAGCGCACGCATCCGCAGCCTCGAGGAAGAGGTCGAGCAGCTGCGCAACGCGCGCGTTGCCGCCATCGACCGCGCCCGCGCGACCCAGACCGCGGTCTCCAACGCGCTCAACGCCGCCGCGGAGCGGATCGAGCGCACCACGCAGGTGCTCAACCGCACCATCGGCGGCGGCATCGCGATCGGGTGATCTATATTTTATTTTCCGGCATCGGGTGATCTTATCCTCCCCTGGAGGGGGAGGATCGACGCTCATGAAATGAGCGGCGAGGTGGGGTGACGGTCTTTCCACACGTGTAGCGCCCGCGTTGAGAGATCACCCCACCCCGGTTCGCATTCCGCTACGCTTCATGCGTACCGACCCTCCCCCTCCAGGGGAGGGTGGAGAGAAGTGCATGAGTCTCGGCTGCGTCTTCCTTACCGCTGGCGGATTGGGGCAACGATGGCTAGATTAGCCCCCGCGAAGCTGCGTCGTGCGTCAGGAGCCATATATCCCCGGGGCCTTATCGATCCTTTAGGGAACTGTCCCTGGCCGGGTCCGTGGACCCGGACATATGGTGCCCACCTACTTTCGTAGGGAACTCCGGGATCGAGCGCTCCAACGGCCTCTGCGGCTTCGCACTGATTTTTGCTGTTGCCTTGTCGTCGCGCTGCGGCGGTTGAATTGTCTAGCAGTGTTGTGCCCCGCGATACGGGGCGTCCAGTGCGCCGCGGCCTGGCCTTAACGAAAGCTAGCGTCTCTGGGATGATGGATCGTCCGTTGTCGCGGACGACGACAGCGGAAGATGGATCATGCACGCATCTCCATCGAAGGCCGAGCTCCGGGCACTTGCTCTCGCCAAGCGCGATGCGCTGAGCGACGAGCAGCGCGCGACGGCTGCCGAAGCACTCGCCAAGCGCGGCGCGCCGTTCGAGATCGCGCCGGGCATGATCGTCTCGGGCTATGCGCCGATCCGCAGCGAGCTCGATCCGGCGCCGTTGATGAAGAAGCTTGCCGACAGGGGCGCGCGGCTCGCGCTGCCCTGCATCAATGCGCGCGGCCAGTCGCTGACCTTCCGCAGCTGGTCGCCGCAGGACCGGCTGATGCTCGGGCCGCTCGGCATTCCCGAGCCGTCGCCGGCCGCCGCCGAGGTGCATCCGGACGTGATGCTGGTGCCGCTCGCGGCATTCGACAAGCTCGGTCACCGCATCGGCTACGGCGCCGGTTATTACGACTATACCTTCGCGCATCTGCGCAAGGCCAAGCATGTGATCGGGGTCGGACTTGCCTTTGCTGCACAGGAAACCAAGGCGATTCCGGCGCTGTCGCACGACGTCCCGCTCGATTTTGTGCTAACGGAGCGCAAGACGTTCGATTTCCGGAGTAGCTAGCCTTGCGAATTCTCTTCGTTGGTGACGTCGTCGGCAGGACCGGCCGCACCGCCATCGCCGACCACCTTCCCGGCATGATCAGGGACTGGTCGCTCGATCTCGTGGTCGTCAATGGCGAGAATTCCGCCGGCGGCTTCGGCATCACCGAGGCGATCTATCAGGAGCTGCTCGACGCCGGCGCCGATGCGATCACGCTCGGCAACCACGCCTGGAATCAGAAGGAGGCGCTGGTCTTCATCGAGCGCGCGCCGCGCCTGATCCGCCCGCTGAATTTTCCGCGCCATTCGCCCGGCCGCGGCGCCACGCTGGTCGATACCAAGAGCGGCAAGCGCGCGCTGGTCCTCAACGCGATCGGCCGCGTCTTCATGGAGCCGTCCTCGAATGATCCGTTCAGCGCCATCGAGCGCGAGCTCGAGGCCTGCCCGCTGCGCGAGGGCTGTGATGCCATCGTGCTCGATTTCCATGCCGAGGCGACCAGCGAGAAGCAGGGCGTCGGCTTCTTCTGCGACGGCCGCGTCAGCCTCGTGGTCGGTACCCATACCCACGTGCCGACCGCCGATCATCAGGTGCTGCCGGGCGGCACCGCCTATATGAGCGATGCCGGCATGACCGGCGACTATGACTCGGTGATCGGCATGCAGAAGGAGGAGCCGCTGCAGCGCTTCCTCACCGGCATTCCCTCCGGCCGTTTCGAGCCGGCGGGCGGCGTGGCAACACTGAGCGGCATCGCGGTCGAGACCGACGATGCGACCGGGCTCGCGGTGAAGGTCGCGCCGGTGCGCGCCGGCGGGCGGCTCGAGCCTGCGGTGCCGGGGTTTTGGGTGAAGTGAGGTTGCCGTAGCCCGGATGAAGCGAAACGAAATCCGGGAATCTCTCCGCGGTCGCATTGATCCGGATTGCGCTTCGCTGCATCCGGGCTACGAACTACGACTGCCGAAAACCCATCCGGAATGCGCCCCAGTGGCGGCCGTTCACGACGATCGGCGATGACAGGTCCTTCATCAGCACGAAATTGCCGCCGCCCATGTCGCGGCGATAGGTCTGCAGCAGGAACGGTTTTTTGTTGGCTGCGACCTTGCTCACCGCGCGATCGTTGAACAGGCGGCGGTTGCGGCAATTGGCGTTGTTCCACACCGGGTCCGGCCCCTGCGGCTGCCGGTAGTTCGGATTGTGGGTCGGCAGATAGCCGCTGCGCGCCCAGGCGACGCAGAACACGATGCGCGGATCGCTCTTCTGGATCGGATCCTGGATCGCGGGCAGCACGCGGTCGGTAAACGCGACGTAGTCGGTCAGGTACTGCTTCGGATTGGTGCCGGCGATCTCGCGATAATTCTCGTCCATCAATTGCGCGAGCGTGATCTCGCCGCGCGCCACGGCATTCTCGAACAGCTCCGAGATCTGCCTTGCGGTGTCGATCACGACGCGGATCAGCGGCGTGTCGCTGGTCTGCACGCCGCTGTCGGCGATGGTCACGATCAGGCTCTCGGAGAGTTCGAGCAGTTTCGCGACGCGGCTGTCGGCGTGCTTGAGGTCGCGCGAGGAGAGATCGACGCCCTTCGCCAGCTCGTTCAGCTCCGCGATCACGCTGTCGCAATGGCCGAGATTGGAGGTCGCGGCGCGCGCCACGCTGCCGATCTCGGCGCCGACGGATGAGAAGCCTTCCTGCACGCGCATGATGATGGCCGAAATCTGCTGGGCGCCTTCGCCGGCGCTCTTGGCGCGCAACGAGGCATCGCTGCTCTCGCCGATCAGGCTGCCGATCTGGCCGTCGAGATCGCGCACGGTATCGGAAATCTGATGCGTCGCCTGGCGGGTTGCTTCCGCAAGGTTCTTGACCTCGCTCGCGACCACCGCAAAGCCGCGGCCCGCATTGCCGGCGCGCGCCGCCTCGATGGTGGCGTTGAGCGCCAGCAGATTGGTCTGCTTGGCGATCGCCTCGATCGAACCGGAAACCTTGGCGACCTGGCTCAGCGCGGAGCCGACCGCGGCGAGCCGCGCCTCGATCCGTCCGACCGCCGCGACGAGCTCCGCGATATGGCTGACCGCCGTCTCGACCACATGGCGCGACTCCGCGATCTGGCCGACCGCGGCGGATGCGGTCGTTTGCACCGCCTGCGATGCGTTGGCGATGTCGTGATTGGCGGCGACCATCGTCTCGGCCGTCGTCTGCAAATGATGGAAGCGCTCGGACTGGCTGCTGACGCGGTTCGCGACCTCCTGGACGTTGCCGGCGATGTCGGCGAGTTCCACCCCCAGGCCGCCGATGCGGTCGGCGAGCTGGTCCACCAGCCGCTCGGCCAGCGTTCGGTCCGATGACGTATCCAGAACTGCAAGCTGCGCGGCCGACATGTCGACGCTTCCTCCGTTACAGCGGCCCGTCGGCCGCCGCAGCATTCCCCATTCCAACCCTAAAGCGTGATTCGCGCTGCCGGTCTTGCCTGAGCGCGCACTCGGGCCTTTTGTCGCTACGAAGCGTTCAAAGCTTGTAGGCGGTGCGGAACCCGCCCCAGTGCCGGCCGCGCACGCGGATCGGTACGTCGATCTCGCGCATCATCACCGTGTTGCCGCCTCCCATGTCGCGCGCATAGGTCTGGATCAGATAGGCGCGCTGGTTGCGGCCGGCGGCGAGGCCCGCGGCGTCGTTGAAGATGCGGCGGTTGCGGCTGTTGGCGGTGTTGTAAGCCACGTCGCCCGGCCGCTGCGGCTGCGAGTAGAGCTTGTTGTGGACGGGCAGATAGCCGTTCTGGTCGATCATCACGCAGAATGCCATCCGCTTGTCCCTGGCGAGGAACGCCTCTTGGAACGCCGGCAGCGTGCGCTCCGCCCAGTCCAGCATTTTGGTGCGGTACTGCACCGGGTTGGTGCCTGCGATCTCGACATAGTCGGTGTCGAACATGTCGGCGATCGTAATCGCGCCGCTCGCCAGCCCGTTCTCGAACATCTTGCCCAGCGTGCTGCCGGCTTCGATCGCGCGGGTGACGAGCTCGGCGTTCTCCTCGTGGATCGCCCACATCCGGTCTTCGATTTTTTCGCGCAGCTCGGCGGTTGCCGCCTCGAAGCGGGCCTGGCTGCCTGCCTTGGAGCGCTCGCCGACCCGGATCCGGCACGCGCCGATCTCCTGCAATGTCGCGTTCAGGGTCTCCTGCACCGGCAGCTTCCCGGCATCGGCGCCGCCGATCAAAATGCCGTCCATCGCGATCTCGTAGACCGGCGCGGTGATGATGCCGCGCGCGGTCGTGATCTCGATCTTGAGGCTGCAGGGCAGGCGCTCGTTCTTGCGCGGATCGCCGCGCTCGTCCTGGCGCAGCAGCACCGCGCAGCGCGCTTTCAGCTTCTGGGCGAAGGCGGTCACCGCCTTGCCGGCCCTGGCGACATTGTCGCCATGCGCGGCGGCTTCGCGCGTTGCACTGTCGATCTCGCCGGCGCTGGTGCCGACCGAGACGATGAAGTGCGAGGCGGAGGCGGCGTTCTGGCCCATCTCGCCGGTGATTTCATTCTGCTCGGCAACCGCGCCGTTGACGTTCTCGAACACCGGGCGGATCTTTTCGATCGCCTGGGAGATGCGGTGCACCGCGTCCGCCGATCCGGTGGCATCCTTCTGCAACGCCTCGATCTTGCGGGTGATCTCCTCGGTCGCGCTCTGGGTCTGCACCGCCAGCGCCTTGACCTCGGTTGCGACCACCGCAAAGCCCTTGCCGGCGGCACCGGCGCGCGCCGCCTCGATCGTCGAGTTCAGCGCGAGCAGCGTGGTCTGCCGCGCGATCTGTGCGATCAGATTGACGACGTTGCCGATCGCGGCCGAGGATTCGCGCAGGCGATCGACATTGGCGGTGGCCTCGCGCGCCGCGGCCGCGGCGTCGTCGGCGAGCTGGCTCGCGCTGCGCACCTGTGCCCCGATGCCCTCGGCGGAGTGGGTGAAGCGGTCGGCGGCTTGCGAGAACGTCGTCGCGGTGCTCTGCGCATCGCTGCTGCGGCCGGTCAGCGCGTCGGTGCGGGTGCGGATCGTGGCGAGCTTGGCTGCCGTCGCCTCGGCGCCGTCGGCGACCGAGCTCGCGGCGCGTTCGAGCTGGCGGATCATCGCGCCGAGCTCGAGTTCCAGCAATTCCAGGATCTCCTTGGAGGAATCCTTGGCCGAATCAGTCTCGGTCGAGACCTCAAGGGTTGCGGCCGCGGTTGGAACCTGCGGCGCGACGGCCGGCGCAGCCGGCTCCGGCACTTGCTTTCGAAACAAACCGAACGCCATGTGGGCTCTTTGGGGGCTGTGGAAAGTTGCGGCGGGACGGGGCGATCCTCGCACCCGGGCATGAAGTCATGGTTAACAAGTGCCTCATATTCCGGCTTGCGGTAGTATTGCTCTGCCGGAGGGCCCCGCCGATCCTTTGATTTTGACCGTGAGGGGCCTATAAGGCCGCGTTTTCCATCCCTGTTCAGACCCTAAGCTCCGAAGAGACGTCGCATGGCCGGCCATTCCCAATTCAAGAACATCATGCACCGCAAAGGCCGGCAGGATGCCCAGAAGTCGAAGCTTTTCGGCAAGCTGGCCCGCGAAATCACCGTGGCGGCCAAGCTCGGCACCCCGGACCCGGCGATGAATCCGCGGCTGCGCGCCGCCGTGGTCGCGGCCCGCGCCGAGAACATGCCCAAGGACAATATCGACCGTGCCATCAAGAAGGCCGCCGGCAATGAAGGCGAGAACTATGACGAGATCCGCTACGAGGGCTATGGCCCCGGCGGCGTCGCAGTCATCGTCGAGGCGCTGACCGACAACCGCAACCGCGCCGCTTCCGATATCCGCTCCTTCTTCACCAAGTCGGGCGGCAATCTCGGCGAAACCGGCTCGGTCGCCTTTATGTTCGACCGCACCGGCATCATCGAATACGACGCCAAGGTCGCCTCCGACGACGCCATGCTGGACGCCGCGATCGAGGCCGGCGCCGACGACGTGGTCTCCAGCGAAGGCGGCCACGAGGTCTACGCCTCGCAGGACACCTTCCGCGAAGTCGCAAAAGCGCTGGAAGCGAAGTTCGGCGAGCCGCGCAAGGCGGCGCTGACCTGGAAGCCGCAGAACACCGTCGCGGTCGACGACGAGACCGGCGAAAAGCTGCTGAAGCTGATGGACCTGCTCAACGAGCACGACGACGTCCAGAACGTGTTCGCCAATTTCGAGGTGTCCGACGCGCTGATCGCGAAGATGGGCGGCTAGTCGCTTGCACTGCTGTCGTCGCCCGGCTGGACCGGGCGACCCAGCATTCCAGAGACATGCATTTGATCCGAGAAGCCGCGGCGTACTGGATCCCCCGCTCCCGTGCGCAATTGCGCACTAGGCGGGGATGACAAGTGGGTCGAGTACGACGACCGCGGCAGGGGATGAGGCTCCGTTTGTGTTTCGTTCTCCCGGCGCAGGCGGTATCACTAGCCCATGACATCCCAGCCGATTCGCTCTCCCGTCCGCATCATCGGTATCGATCCGGGTCTCCGCCGCACCGGCTGGGGGGTGATCGAGACCGAAGGCAATCGTCTCGTCTATATCGCCTGCGGTTCGGTCGAGCCGCCGGACGATCTGCCGCTGGCGAGCCGGCTGCTTGCAATCCATGAGGGGCTGGCCGCCGTGCTCGGCGATTACAAGCCTGCGGAGGCGGCGGTCGAGCAGACCTTCGTCAACAAGGACGGCGTTGCCACCCTGAAGCTCGGCCAGGCGCGCGGCGTCGCCATGCTGGCGCCCGCAATGTTCGGTATCTCGGTCGCCGAATACGCGCCGAACCAGGTCAAGAAGACCGTGGTCGGCGCCGGACATGCCGAGAAGAACCAGATCCAGGTGATGCTGAAGATCCTGCTGCCGAAAGCCGAGCCGCCGTCCGCCGACGCCGCGGACGCGCTCGCGGTCGCGATCACCCACGCCCATCACCGCCAGAGCACCGCGCTGCGGCTCAGGGTGGCGAGCCTATGATCGGCAAGCTGAAGGGCCTGATCGATTCCTATGGCGAGGATTACGTGATTCTCGACGTCGGCGGCGTCGGCTATCAGGTGCACTGCGCGGGCCGCACGTTGCAGGCGTTGCCGTCGCCAGGCGGCGCCGCCGTGCTCTCGATCGAGACCTATGTCCGCGAGGATCAGATCAAACTGTTCGGCTTTCGCAGCGATCACGAGCGCGAATGGTTTCGCCTGCTGCAGACCGTGCAGGGGGTCGGCGCCAAGGTCGCGCTCGCGGTGCTCGGCACGCTGCCGCCGACCGATCTCGCCAACGCCATCGCGCTGCGCGACAAGGCGGCGGTGGCGCGGACGCCGGGAGTCGGGCCGAAGGTCGCCGAGCGCATCGTCAGCGAATTGAAGGACAAGGCGCCAGGCTTTGCCGATGTCGATCCCGCGGTGGTGCAACTGTCAGGCGCGATCGACAACAACCGCGCGCCACGTCCTGTCACCGACGCGATCTCGGCGCTGGTCAATCTCGGCTACGGCCAGCCGCAGGCCGCCGCCGCCATCGCCGCCGCCTCGCGCAGCGCCGGTGAGAAGGCCGAGACCGCGCAGCTGATCCGGCTGGGGTTGAAGGAACTGTCGAAGTGATCAGTGGATTGGAGCGCCTCTGTTCTTCACCTCGCCCCGCTTGCGGGGAGAGGTCGGATCGCATCGCAGATGCGATCCGGGTGAGGGGGTACAGGTCTCGACACACATTGCGCTCGCGGAAGCAGCCCCTCACCCCAACCCTCTCCCCGCAAGAGCCGGGAGAGGGAGAACAATCTCGTGTTAGTCTCGCATCATGAATACGCCCTCGCGCATGGTCTCGCCTGAACGCCGCTCCGACGATGTCGGTGACACCGCGCTGCGGCCGCAGTCGCTGACGGAGTTCGTCGGTCAGGCCCAGGCGCGCAAGAATCTCTCGATCTTCATCGAGGCTGCGAAGAAACGCGGCGAGGCGCTCGATCACGTGCTGTTCGTCGGTCCCCCCGGCCTCGGCAAGACCACGCTGGCGCAGATCGTCGCGCGTGAGCTCGGCGTTGGCTTTCGTGCCACCTCCGGCCCTGTCATTGCGAAGGCCGGCGATCTCGCGGCGCTGCTGACCAATCTCGAAGAACGCGACGTGCTGTTCATCGACGAGATCCATCGCCTCAGCCCAGCGGTCGAGGAAGTGCTCTATCCCGCGATGGAGGATTTCCAGCTCGACCTGATCATCGGCGAGGGTCCGGCGGCGCGCTCGGTCAAGATCGAATTGTCGAAGTTCACGCTGGTCGGCGCGACGACGCGCGCAGGCCTGCTCACCAATCCGTTGCGCGACCGCTTCGGCATTCCGATCCGGCTCAACTTCTACACCGAGGAAGAGCTCGAGAAGATCGTCACCCGCGGTGCCCGCGTGCTCAACATCGGCATGACGGCCGACGGCGCCAACGAGATCGCGCGCCGCGCCCGCGGCACGCCGCGCATCGCCGGCCGCCTGTTGCGCCGGGTGCGCGACTTTGCCTCGGCCGCCGATGCCGATTCCGTCGACCGCGGCATCGCTGACCGGGCGTTGAGCGCGCTCGAGGTGGACAGCGTCGGGTTAGACGCGATGGACCGGCGCTATCTCACCACCATCGCGTTGAACTATGGCGGCGGGCCGGTCGGCGTCGAGACCATGGCGGCGGCGCTGTCGGAGCCGCGCGATGCGATCGAGGACATCATCGAGCCCTATCTGATCCAGTGCGGCTATCTGCAGCGTACTCCGCGTGGCCGGCTCCTGACCTCGCACGCCTTCCGCCATCTCGGCCTCGCCGAGCCGAACCGCGACCCCTCGCAGTTCGGCCTGTTCGGCGGCAATGGCGACGAGGATTGACGCATGATCCGGAAGAGCGCGAGGCGGTTCTTCATGCTCAAAGGCCTCCGCTCCCGAAGTCGTGAAGAGACGTGTTGATGCGGCGCATCGCACTTGCCGGTAACCTTGCGCGCTAACCATTGCGTCATCTCTGCAGGCCGTCTGCACAAACGCGGCCCAATTTCGCTCCAATCAAAGGGCCTATGATCACTCAGAGCGTTTTCGACAAGCGCCAGGCATCACCGATCACACGTCCATGATTTCACGTCGTCATTTTCTGCGCGGGTTCGGCGGGTTGACCGCCGCCAGCGCTTCGACCGCGGCCTATGGCTTGAGCGAGCCGGTCGTTCGCCTCGCGCTCACGCGCTACGATCTGTCGCCGCGGCAATGGCCGGCGGATTTTCCGCTCAAGATCGCCGCGCTCGCCGACATCCACGCCTGCGATCCCTGGATGTCGCTCGATCGCATCGCTGAGATCGTCGAGCGGACGAACGGTCTGAACCCCGACATCATCGTGCTGCTCGGCGACTATGTCGCCGGGCTGCGCCACGTCACCCGCTTCATTCCGGCCTCCGACTGGGCCGCGGTGCTGAAGGGCCTGAAGGCGCCGCTCGGCGTACACGCCGTGCTCGGCAACCACGACTACTGGGAAGACAAGGCGGTACAGCGCCTGGGGCGCGGCATCCCGCTGGCGCGCCGCGCGCTGGAATGGGCGGGGATTCCGGTCTACGAGAACGACGCGGTGCGGCTCGCCAAGGACGGCCGTCCGTTCTGGCTCGCCGGTCTCGGCGACCAGCTCGCCTTCATGGCGGCGCGGCCCTATCGCCAGGTCACACGCATCGGCGTCGACGATCTCAACGCGACGCTTGCCAAGGTCACAGACGACGCGCCGGTGATCCTGCTCGCGCATGAGCCCGACGTCGCGCTCCGGGTGCCCTCGCGCGTCGCGTTGCAGCTGTCCGGCCACACCCATGGTGGGCAGGTCAGGTTGCTCGGCTGGTCGCCGGCGGTGCCGGTGAAGCACGGCATGCGGCTCGCCTATGGCCATATCAAGCTGAAATGCGACGTCGTCGTCTCCGGCGGCCTCGGCTGCAGCATCATGCCGTTCCGCCTCGGCGTGCCGCCCGAGATCGTGCAGGTCACGCTCGGCGCAAAGGGGCCAATGGTGTCCTGAGCGCGCTTGCGTGGGCGAGAGCTGCGCATCGGATGCGGGCCGACGGCGGTTCCGTCGAAAGTAACTGCTGTATCCGTTCCGGTTCCGGAGTGGCGCCTTTCGACATGGCCGCGATGAAGGATGGTAAGTTGCCGCATATTTCTGTGGGCGGTACCCTTCACCCTAAGGTAGCGGGAGGGATTGCGCAAAATGCAGGATTGGTATCCCAAGAAGCTCGTCGTCGGCGTTCAGGGGACGACAGGCACCTACGAGTTCATGAAAACCGTTTTCGGCCGGGAGCAGCCGTTCCGTTACGCCGAATTTGGAATCTACATGGCGGATACCGCAAGAAACGTCTGCCAGCTGTTTCCCGAGTGTGAGCTGCATCTTTTCGATTTCAACGATGCGGTCCAGCGCGCGGAGACAAAGCTCAGCGCCTACCCCAACAAGATCTCATATTTCGGCAACACCCAGAAGTTCAACGATTCCTACAACTGGTCTCTCATGAAGCTGATCAGGCAGTATGAGGGCGCTCCGATCTATGATTATTGCTTTCTCGACGGCGCGCACACGGTCGCAGTCGACGCTTTGAACTACTTCTTGTGCGACAAACTGCTCAAGGTTGGCGGTTACATGGATTTCGACGACTATGAATGGCGTCTGAGGGGATCGTCACTCGATCCGACGAAAATTCCGGCAATCGGCGATCAATATACCGATGAGCAGATCGACGCTTTTCAAGTCAAGATGATCGTTGACGACCTGGTCAGAACAGATCATCGGTACCAAGAGGTCGTCAGAAACAAGGTATTCCAGAAGGTCGCCTGATCCAGATCGCCAGCCGATCCCAAGATTTCCCGACCGTGCTTGCGTCGGCCGGCGATTTTGCGCAATACGAACCAAAGTCTTGCGCAATCGGGGGCTGCAAATGACCTCACCCATTCTCGACGGCCAGATCCGCGACGGCCGCCACCATATGCAGGTCCGCGTCTATTACGAAGACACCGATTTTTCCGGCATCGTCTATCACGCCAATTACCTGCGCTTCATGGAGCGCGGCCGCACCAATCATCTCCGCCTGATGGGCGCCGAGCAGCAGGCGCTGTTCGATGAAGCGCAGGAGGAGACCGGCGGCTTCGCCTTTGTCGTGCGCTCGATGACGCTCGACTTCCTCAAGCCGGCGCGGATGGACGACGTGCTCGACGTCGTGACCTGGCCGATCGCGGTGAAGGGCGCCTCCATCATGCTCGCTCAGGAAGTCCGGCGCGGCGATGACGTGCTTGTGAAGGCCGAGGTCCGCGTCGCCTTCATCAGCGGCGGCCGCGCGCAGCCGATTCCGAAGGCTATTCGCGCGCTGATGAAGGCCGATCTGGCTTAGAGCGTTTTCGAGCGAAGTGGGTACCGGTTCGCGTGAAGAAAACGCGTCAAAACACGAATCCGGAGCCCCGTTCCGATACAATCGGAACGGAATAGGCTCCAACTATCGGGCGATAGGAAACGCCCCATCGACTCTTTGGGACGCAGCGCTAGATTGCGCTGTAAACAACGAGGGATCGCCAATGTCACGCCCGCCGCTACCACCCTTCACCCGCGAGACCGCCGCGCAGAAAGCGCGCATGGCGGAGGACGCCTGGAATTCGCGCGACCCGGTTCGGGTTGCCGGCGCCTATACCGAGGACAGCCGCTGGCGTAACCGCTCCGAGGTGTTTCAGGGCCGCGAAGCGATCGTGGCCTTCCTGACCCGCAAATGGGAAAAGGAGCAGGAGTATCGCCTGATCAAGGATCTCTGGGCGTTCGACGGCAACCGCATCGCAGTCCGCTTCCAGTACGAATGGCACGATGCCGGCGGCAACTGGTTTCGCTCCTACGGCAACGAGCAGTGGGAGTTCGACGAGCACGGCCTGATGCGCCGCCGCGAGGCCTCGATCAACGACATCGCGATCTCGGAGAAGGACCGCCGCTTCCATTGGCCCGCCCCGGGCCCGCGTCCGGCCGACGTGCCGGGCCTGGGGCAGGAGCCGTTCTGATCGGCTCTCCGTAGCCTTGTAGCCCGGATGGAGCGAAGCGAGATCCGGGACGATCTCTCCTGTTGTGCGGTCGATCCCGGATCGCGCTGCGCTCCATCCGGGGCTACGGGTCGTTGTGGGGACTCATCGAAAACGTTTGCGCGTCTCGAAGAGGGCTGATTTATGCTGGTCGGCGATTGTAACCTCACCGCGTCCGCCGGATCCATTACATGCCAATTGAACGTTCTACAGCCGTAGTGCTGGCAGGCCTCTTGCTCGCGACTGCTCTCATCCTTGCCCAGCCCGCGGCTGCGCAGAGCAGCGCAGACCATTCCGCAAAATGGGGGCCGCTGTTTCGCTCTCAGGTCACCAAGTGTTGACGTAAACCTGCCCCCGTTGGGGACGAGGCAGCGAACATAAAGTTGGTTCTCGAGATCAGGCTGACGCGCGAGGGCTCGCTGGCGGAGCAACCGTCGGTGTCGTCGCAGAACAGTCCGGCCGTGTCAGACTACTCCCAAGCCTATCGCAAGAGCGCGCTGCAAGCGATCACGCTATGCCAGCCATATTCCTTGCCGGCCGAATACTACGATGAATGGAAATACTTCATGCCGGTGTTTCTAGAGATGCCGTCCCCTCCCGGCGGGAAGGGGAAGCCTGCAGCCGGGGAGCTGGATAAGCGCAAGCTTTCGATTTGCCGAGGATGCTGACCGCGGCACCCCTTCACCTCGCCCCGCTTGCGGGGAGAGGTCGGATCGCATCGCAAGATGCGATCCGGGTGAGGGGGTATAGGTCTCACCGCATTCGCAACTCGCGGAAGCAGCCCCTCACCCCAACCCTCTCCCCGTAAGAACGGGGAGAGGGAGAGAAGACAGTGCCTCCGTCGTAAGAAACCCTACGCCGCAGCCTTATGCCGCGCGATCTCGGCCTTGTAGAGTTCGAACTCCTCCGCGATCGCCTTCGCGACCGAGGGACGGGCGCGCAGGCGCTCGTAATAGGCCTTCAGCGCCGGCCATTTCGCGAGCTCGATCGGCGGCGTTGCCATGGTCCAGTTGATCACGGTGACGAGATAGGCGTCGGCGACGCTGAAATGATCGAGCAGGTAGTCGCGGCCCTTCAGGTGGTCCTCGAGATAGTCGAGCCGCGAGACGTACTTCTCCAGCGCATAGGTCTTGGCTTCCGGCGGCGCCTTCTTGTCGAGCAGCGGCAGGAACAGGCCCTTGTGCAGCTCGGTGCCGATGAAGCACAGCCATTGATGCAGCTTTGAACGCTCGGCGTTCGACGCGGTGCCGATGCCGGCGCGCGGAAACTGGTCGGCGACATATTGCAGGATCGCGGCGTTCTCGGTCAGCACGACGCCGTCGTCGGTGCGCAGCGTCGGCACCAGGCCGAGCGGGTTAACCTTGCTGAAGTCGGAGCCGTCGTTGCGCACTGCCTTGGTCTTCGGATCGACCTCGAGATAGTTGGCCGGCTGGCCCGCTTCATAGAGCGCGACGCGGGTCGCCATCGAGCAGGCGAGGGGCGAGAAATAAAGGTCCATGGGTGCCTCCAGGGTCTGGCGCGGGGGTCCGGCCGTTGTTGATTTTTGTACTGTCTTGGATAATATTGGTCGCGTCAAGGAATTAAATGCGAAATGGTACAAAAAAGTAAGAGGCCGCCAACTGCTGCCAAAATCGCGGGGCCGGTTGCGCCGAAGCGCCGCGGGCGGCCGCGCGCGTATGAGCCCGATGTCGCGCTCGGCAAGGCGCTCGATCTGTTCCGGCGCGACGGCTTCGCCGCGACCTCGCTCGATGATCTGAGCGCTGCGACCGGCATGAACCGGCCGAGCCTCTATGGCGCGTTCGGCGACAAGCGCGAGCTCTACATCAAGAGCTACCAGCGCTATCGCGATGATGCGCGCGCCGCGATGGTCGATATCTTCCGCGCCGACGCGCCGCTGCGCGAGCGGCTCGAGCGCATCTATCGCATCGCGCTCGACATCTATCTGTCCGGCGAGTCCGGCCCGCGCGGTTGCTTCACGGTGATGACGGCGGCGTCCGAGGCGGTGTCGGATCCGGACATCCGCACCATGGTGGTCGAGGGCCTGACCGAGCTCGACAAGGCGTTCGGCATCTGCTTCCGCCACGCCAAGGAGCGCGGGGAACTGCCTGAGGGGACCGATCCGGCGTCGCTTGCGCATCTGGCCTCCGCCACCATCCACACCATCGCGATCCGCGCCCGTGCCCGCGTGCCGCGCAAGGAGCTCGAGGCGATCGTGAAGGGCGCCATCGACGTGCTGTGCGGCGCGAAATAGCCGCGCAAATTTTCTTGCCGGGCAAATGTCGACCGCTGGCTTTCCCGCCCGTCTTCCGTAAGGTCCCCCCACTCACGGAAGCGGAACATCATGGGAAAAGTCAGGACTTCAGTATTCACGGTCTCGATCGACGGATTTGGCGCGGCGCTGAATCAGAGCCTCGAACATCCGTTCGGCGTCGGCGGCCTGGCGCTGCCTGCCGCGTGGTTCTTCGAGACGCGAACCTTTCGCGCGATGACCGGCCAGGACGGCGGCACCACCGGTCTCGACGACGAGATCGCACGCAAGTCGATGGAGGGGATCGGCGCCTGGATCATGGGCCGCAACATGTTCGGCCCGATCCGCGGACCATGGCCGGATCATGCCTGGAAAGGCTGGTGGGGCGACAATCCGCCGTACCACACGCCGGTGTTCGTGCTGACCCATCACGCGCGGCCCGACATCGAGATGGAAGGCGGCACCACGTTCCATTTCGTGACCGACGGCATGCTCGCGGCGCTCAAGCGGGCGCGCGCGGTTGCCGGTGACAAGGATATCCGCGTCGGCGGCGGCGTCTCGGTGGTGCGTCAATTCCTGCAGGCGCGTCTGCTCGACGAGCTGCAGCTGGTGCTGCCGCCGGTCGTGCTCGGCGCCGGCGAGAGTTTGTTCGCGGGCATCGATCTGCCCGCCCTCGGCTATGCCGTCGTCGCGCATGTCGCGAGCCCGCACGCGACCCACGTCACCTTCGCGCGCAAATCCTAAACCGCTCACGCCTGCGTCAGCAGCGTCACCTCAATTCCGGCATCGAGAAGAGCGTCGAGCTCGCCTCCGACCGGCTCGCCGAACTCGTTGCCGGGATGGGCGGCGGCGCTAATACCCCCGCTTGCGATCGACGAGGTTTTCCAGCGCGCCGCCGGCCTCGAAGCGCGCGATCTGCTGCGCGACATATTTCGAGATCTCGTCGGCGTCGGTGTCGGCGGCGTTGTGCGGCGTCAGCACCACCTTCGGATGGCTCCAGAACGGGCTCGCCTCGGGCAGCGGCTCGGTCTCGAAGACGTCGAGCGAGGCGGCGCCCAGCGTGCCGTCATCGAGCGCGCGCAGGATGTCGGCCTCGTTCTGCAGGCCGCCGCGGCCGGCATTGATGATGACGGGCGCGCCGAGCGGGCTCTCGCGGTTCAGCTTCGCGAACGCATCGCGGTTCAGCACATGCCTTGTGTCCGGCGTCAGCGGCAGCAGGCAGACCAGGATGTTGGTCGCGCGCAGGAACGCGTCGAGCCCGTCCGCGCCGTGATAGCAGGCGATGCCGTCGATCCGCTTCTCGCTGCGGCTCCAGCCGACGACGCGGAAGCCGAGCGCGCGCAGTGCCTTCGCCGCGGCGGCGCCGAGCGTGCCGAGCCCCATGATGCCGACGGTGATCGCGCTCGCCGCCCACTGATAGTCCGGCGCCCAGCGCTTCACCCGCTGCGACTCGCGCAAATAGAGCTCCTGGCGGTGATGCATCAGAACGTGCAGCACGACATATTCGGTCATGCGGTCGGTGAGATCGGAGACCGAAACCCGCACCAGCGGCACGTCGGGCAGCGAGCGATCGGCCATCAGCGCGTCGACCCCTGCGCCGAGATTGAAGATGACGCGCAGGTTCTTGAATACCGCGAGCTCGCCCGGCTTCGGCTTCCACACCGCCGCATAGTGCACCTCGGCGGGATCGAGCGCGCCATCCGGCAGCAGCACCACGCGGCGGTCCGGGCAGATCGCGTCGAACCGCGCCTTCCAGCGCGCCGACGACCAGTTTTCCGAGCCGCCATTGATCAGCAGCGCGAGCGCGCCCTTACCCATCCCGATACCTCCAACGTCTATGTGATGTATGTCACAAAGCGGGTCCGGCCCGCTCTCATCTCCTGCCATCAACAGGGGAGAACTTCCATGCGCAAACTGATCCTGGTGTCGGCTTTCATCCGCTCCGCCGTCGCCGCGATTCACGCCCGTGCTCGCAAACGCCGGCACGCCGGCTCAGGCTCGACCGGCCGTTGCTCCAACGCAGAGCGAGGCCCAGCCGGCCCCATCGCAGGCCCAGGCGCAACCCGGGGAGTCTCCGCGGCGGCAGGCGATCCCGTCCGTTGACGAGGAGCCACGTCCGCCATCGCGAGAGCGATGGAGCCAAGGCACGCTGGATCGCCGCCCGCGACGGCGTCAATTGGTAACCGCACGTTCATCGCCGCGGCGACGGCCTGACGCGCCGTCGCCGCGACAAACGTCCTGTCCGTCGAAGCTCGCCATGAAGTCCCGATCAAAATCCACCGTCGGCATCCGGAACCTAAATTTCTTTCGCGCCCCCTGTCGGCAGCGGGCATAATCGTTCGTTCTTGCAATGAACGGAGATGCCTTTTCGATGCTGTACGCCATCCTCTGCTATCATGACGAAGACATGGTCGGCTCCTGGAGCAAGGAACACGACGCCTCCGTCATGCAGAAACTGTCCGTCGTGCAGGACAAGCTCGCCAAGCAGGGCAAGCTCGGCCCGGTGGCGCGGCTGTTGCCGACCACCGCGGCCACCACGCTGCGCAAGGAAAACCCGCCGCTGGTGCTGGACGGCCCGTTCGCCGAAACCAAGGAACAACTGCTCGGCTTCTATCTGGTCGAGGGCAAGAACCTCGACGAGGTGCTCGACATCGCGCGCGACCTCGGCGAGGCCAATCCCGGCGGCACCTATGAGATCCGCCCGGTCGGCTACTTCAATCAGGGAGGTACCAAGGCGTGAGCGTGACCGACACCGCCTGGATCGATGCTGCGTTGACGTCCGCGCGTCCCCAGGCGGTCGGCGCCCTGCTGCGCTACTTCCGCAATCTCGACACCGCCGAGGAGGCGTTCCAGAACGCCTGCCTGCGGGCGCTCAAGAGCTGGCCGCAGAACGGCCCGCCGCGCGATCCCGCGGCGTGGCTGATCATGGTCGGCCGCAACGTCGCGATCGACGAGGTCCGCCGCAACAAGAAGCAGCAGCCGCTGCCCGACGACGACCAGGCGATCTCCGACCTCGACGACGCCGAGGACGAGATCGCCGAGCGGCTCGACGGCTCGCATTACCGCGACGACATCCTGCGGCTGCTGTTCATCTGCTGTCACAAGGATCTGCCGGCGACGCAGCAGATCGCGCTCGCGCTGCGCATCGTCTCAGGTCTCACGGTGAAGCAGATCGCGCGCGCCTTCCTGGTCTCGGAAGCCGCGATGGAGCAGCGCATCACGCGGGCCAAGGCGCGCGTCGCCGATGCCAACGTACCGTTCGAGACGCCGGGTGCGGTCGAGCGCAGCGAGCGGCTCGCCTCGGTCGCGGCGATGATCTATCTGATCTTCAACGAGGGCTATTCGGCGAGCGGCGACACCGCCGAAATCCGCGCGCCACTGTGCGAGGAGGCGATTCGTCTCGCCCGCCTGCTGCTGCGGCTGTTCCAGAGCGAGCCGGAGATCATGGGGCTGACGGCGCTGTTGTTGCTGCAGCATGCCCGCGCCGAGGCGCGCTTCGATGCCGATGGCCAGGTGATCCTGCTCGACGACCAGGACCGCAGCCTGTGGAATCAGAAGCAGATTGCCGAGGGCCTCGCGCTGATCGACAAGGCGATGCGCCACCGCCGCAGCGGGCCGTATCAGGTGCAGGCGGCGATCGCAGCGCTGCACGCCCGTGCGGAAAAGCCCGAGGATACCGACTGGACCCAGATCGATCTGCTGTACGGCGCGCTCGAGGTCATGCAGCCGTCGCCGGTGATCACGCTCAACCGCGCCGTTGCGGTCTCCAAGGTAAAGGGGCCGGAAGCCGCGCTCGAGATGATCGAGCCCTTGGCGCCGCGGCTTGCCAACTACTTCCACTATTTCGGCGTCCGCGGCGCCTTCCTGATGCAGCTCGGCCGCAACGAGGACGCCCGCATCGCCTTCGACCGCGCCATCGCGCTCGCCAACACCACAGCCGAAGCCGCCCACATCCGCATGCATATCGACCGCCTGATGCGCGACAGCCAGCCGCACAACGCGAAGGCGAAGTAGCGGTCAGCAACAGCGCACCGGCATACTCGCTGCACCTCCCCCGCAAGCGCAGGGCTATCGCATATGGCTGGCGGTCATGACGACAGGGAAACATCGCGTACAGAAGCGCGCGAATGCCGTATGCCCCCGGGGGGGCGAGCGTGCGTCTGCGCGATTTCGGAATATTGGAAATATATCCCTGGGTTGCCCGACGTGTCAAGCAGCCCGGTCAGCAGCCCGGTCGAACGCCGGCCGCCGCCGGCTACTTTGCATGGGGTTGTTTTCGATATTTTGGCAACACGCCTCTCCCGCGAGTGCAGGGCAGTCGCATATGGGCTCGATAGCTCCACAAACTCGTCATGCCCGGCCTGGTGCCGGGTATCCACGTCTTGGTTCGGGAGAGGGAGCTCGTCGCAGCTCTCAATCGACTCTGCCTGACTTCCGAAAAAATCTTCGCCCGCCTTGTCGGCCCCGTACTCCGCCGTTCGTCATGAAGGCAGAGAGCATCACCAAGCGTTACGGAGCCTGTCATGCCGACGATCGTCGACACCGAAGTCTCAAAGCCCGCCCGCATCACCGGCCGCGTCATGAGCGGCGTGGTCGTCTTGTTCCTGCTGTTCGACGGCGCGATCAAGCTGGTGCCGTTGTCGGTCGTCACCGAGACCATGGACAGGATGGGCTTCGGCGCGAGTGATGCGCTGGCGCGCAGCCTCGGCATCATCACCATCGTTTGCACGCTGCTCTACTCGGTGCCGCCGACCTCGATCCTCGGCGCCATCCTGCTCACCGGGTATCTCGGCGGCGCGATCGCATCGCATGTGCGGATCGGCAGCCCGCTGTTCACCCACACGCTGTTCGGGCTCTATCTCGGCCTGATGCTGTGGGGCGGGCTCTATCTGCGCGACGGCAATCTGCGCGCAATGCTTCCATTTCGCCGGTGAGGTATTGTTCAATCCATCCTTGTGGAGACTGTCATGTTGGAGACCATTGCCATCATCGCGATTGTCCTCGGCGTCGCGATCGCCGTCATCCTCATCCTCGCGGCGACCAAGCCGGGCACGCTCCGCGTCACGCGTGCGATCAGCATCAACGCGCCGGCCGAGCGGATATTTCCATTGATCGACGATTTCCATCAGTGGACGCTGTGGTCGCCCTACGAGAACCGGGATCCGGCCATGAAGCGGATCTATGGCGGCGCCGGGCGCGGGCAGGGTGCGGCCTATGCCTGGGACGGCAACAAGAATGTCGGCGCCGGCCGCATGGAGATCCTGCAATCCTCCGCGCCGTCGAAGATCGTCATCAAGCTCGACTTCATCAAGCCGTTCGAAGGCCACAACACCGCCGAGTTCACAATGCTGCCGCAGGGAAATGCGACCAGCGTCACATGGACGATGTATGGTCCGGCCGTCTTCATGTCGAAGGTGATGCAGGTGTTCATGAACCTGGATCGCATGATCGGCAGGGATTTCGAGGTCGGTCTCGCCAATCTGAAGAAGCTGACTGAAAAGTAGCGCGTTTTCGAACGAGGTGGTTACCGGTTCGTGTCAGGAAAACGCGTCAAGATGACAATCCGGAGCCCTCGTTCCGGTACCACCGGGGCGAGGCTCGAATGACCCAAGGGAGCATGCGATGCAGGTCAACCCCTATCTCTCCTACGACGGCAATTGCGGCGCCGCGCTGAAATTCTACGAGAAGGTTCTCGGCGCCCGGATCGAGGACACCTTCCCCTACGGCGAGGGCAGTGCGGAGATGCAGACGCCGCCCGGCTGGAAAGACAAGATCATGCACGCCCGCCTCACGATCGACGGCGAGATCATCATGGCCTCCGACGCCCCGCCCGGCCACTTCCAGAAGCCGCAGGGCTTCCACGTCGCGTTGCAGGTCGAGGATCCCGCGGAAGCCGAACGCCGCTTCAAGGCGCTGTCCGAGGGCGGCACGGTGACGATGCCGTTCGGCAAGACCTTCTTCTCCAACGGCTTCGGCATGTGCGTCGATCAGTTCGGCATCCCCTGGATGGTGAACTGCCCGCAGGGGATGTAGGCTGGCGGCTTATTCCGCCGAGCTCATTCCCTACCCGTCATGCTGAGGAGGCCGCGTAGCGGCCGTCTCGAAGCACGACGGCCCGGCTGTGGCCGTGCATCCTTCGAGGCTCGCCCAGCGGTGCAAGTGCACCGCAAGGCTCGCACCTCAGGATGACGGGATGGGAGCCGTAGCCCGGATGGAGCGCAGCGAAATCCGGGGCACCCAATCCGCGCCGGCAGTCCCCCGGATTGCGCTTCGCTTCATCCGGGCTACGACACTTTACAGGCTGCAAATCTCACCTGCACCGCGGATAGATCGCCGCGAGCTCGCGGCCGCGCAGCAATAGCAGGCGCGAGGTCAGGCCGCCGCGGCGGGCGATCCACCCGCGCACCGGTGCCGGATAGGCTTGCAGCACCGCCACGGACGCTTCCGGCTCTGCATAGGTGCGGCCGCGCTGGTCGATCGAGCGCGCGGCGTGGAAGCCGAGCACGGCGCGCCGCGTCACGCAGATGCGGTCGCCCGGCACCATCGAGAGTACCAGGGTGCAGGCGGACAGGCAGGGCCCGTCGATCACGACGCGCTCGCCCGACTCGCGCACCTTGTCGAACAGCTCGATGAACGGGCCGACCTGCCCGCCAGGGCTGGCGAGGATACGAACCTCGGCTTGCGCGCAGCTAACCGTTGCGCAGAGAGCTGCCGCCGCGACAAGTATTTTCATGCGCGCAATCCCTGCCACGAGGCGATCGAGGTGCCGCCGCATCTCAAGCTGGAAGGCTCGCGCCGGAATGGGGCATCGTCAAGACCGATGTCCCGGTCGCGACAGCAGGTGGCTCAGGCCGCGCGGTTCTTGAGCGACCCCCACGATCGCCGTGAGCACGGCGCCGGCAACGCCGCCGCCGGCGACCTGGCCGATGATGCTGCCGATGTCAGGCGTCGCGCCGGAATTGGCGAGCAGCGGGATCAGCATGCCCAGAAGCTGTCCGCCCGCGCCGCCACCGATGGCGCCTGCGATGGTGTTACCGAGCGTGCCGAGATCGATGTACTTGGCCGCTCCCGCCGCGACATTGCCGCCGACGGCTCCGCTGATGACCTGAATAATCAGATTGATGAGAACGCCCGACATGAGGTGATTTCTCCCCGGTATCTGGTTCAGCACGGCTGAGACGCCAGCCGGCGTCCCACCGCCGCGAAGGTTAGGCCTCCAACGCGCAGAGGTCATGCTACACACGCGAAGATTGTCAACCCGCGCCGACGCTATGCACCGGCTTTTTTGAGGGAACCCTCCGGCTCTCCCGGGAGCCTCAGTCAGCGTTGGAGACGCCGGCCTCGGCAAAGGTCGCCATGCCGCCATGACAGGCGAGCGCCGCGCGCAACAGCAGGATCGCAACCCCCGCGCCGGAGCCTTCGCCGAGCCGCATGTTAAGGTCGAGCAAGGGGGCGAGCTCGAGCTCGCGCAGCAATTCGCGGTGGCCGAGCTCGGCCGACACATGTCCGGCGCGGCAATGCGCGAGGCTGTCGGGTTGAAGCCGCGCCAGCGGCAGCACCGCCGCTGTCGCCACGAAGCCGTCGAGCAGCACCGGAATGCAGCGTGCGCGCGCCGCCAGCACGGCGCCCGCGATCGCCGCGAGCTCGCGTCCGCCGAGCGACATCGCGGTGACGAGCGGATCGTCGATCGCGCCGCGATGCAGCTTGAGCGCCGCATCGATCGTGGTGCGCTTGCGTATCAGCCCGGCATCGTCGACGCCGGTGCCGCGGCCGGCCCAGCGCACTCCGCGCCCGCCCATCAAGGCGGCGCACAGCGTCGCGGCGACCGTGGTGTTGGCGATGCCCATCTCGCCGACCACGAGCAGATCGCATTGCTCGGGCACCGTGCGCCAGCCGGTATCGAGCGCGACGAGGAAATCGGCGGCGTCCATCGCCGGTCCGGTCGTGAAATCGCGGGTCGGGCGCGCCAGCTCGAGCGGCTCGACGCGCAGCTCGGCGCCGGCAAGCCTGGCGATCTGGTTGATCGCAGCGCCGCCGGCGGCGAAGTTCGCCACCATCTGCGCGGTGACCTCGGAGGGATAGGCTGAAACGCCGCGCTCGGCGATGCCGTGATTGCCGGCGAACACGGCGATCGTGACGTGGTCGAGCCGGGGCATCTCACGCCGCTGCCAGCGCGCCAGCCATATCGCAACCTCCTCCAGGCGGCCGAGGCTTCCCGGCGGCTTGGTCAGGTACTGCTGGCGCTGCGTGGCGGCCGCGGCACTGGCCTCGTCGCCCTGCGGCAGGTCGCGACAAAAGCCGCGGATGTCGTCTAGAGTACTGAACTGCATGCGATTCCCTCGTCGAGCGGGCCGCAAGCTAATGCATGATCCGGAAACGTGTGAAGCGGTTTTCCCTCGCGACAAATGCGTAGCATTTGCGCGGAGATCATGCCCTAACAAGAAGCTAAAGCGCGATCAGGTCGAGCCCGATCTCGTCGCGCTTTAGCCCAATTTCCAGGCCTTCACCATGAATCAATGGCTCGACGATCTCCGGACCGCGACCGCCTTCCTGACCCGCCTGCCGATGCCGCATCCGGACGGCGCGCGGACGGAGAGCTTTGCGCGGGCGCAGCGGCTGTTTCCCCTGGTCGGGGCCGCCATCGGGGCGGCGATCGGCCTGTTTTGCCTGCTGCTGCGGGCGATCGGTGTGCCGGATCTCGCCGCGGCGGCGCTCGCGCTCGGCGGCGGTGCGCTGCTCACCGGCGCGCTGCATGAGGACGGGCTCGCCGATGTCGCCGACGGGTTCGGCGGCGGCCGCGATGTCGCGACCAAGCTCGAGATCATGCGTGACAGCCGGCTTGGCACTTACGGCGCGCTGGCGCTGGTGGTGAGCTTTGCCGCCAAGCTCGCGGCTCTCGCGGCAATTCCGAATGGTCTCGTGGTGCAGAGCCTGATCGCGGCGCACGCGCTGGGCCGCGGCGTGCTGCCATGGATTGCGATCAGCCAGCCTTACGCGCGCAAGGACGGGCTCGCCGCCAATGCCGGAAGGCCTGATGGGACCATTGCCGTGGTCGCGGCCGGCATCGCGCTGCTGATCGCAATCCTCGCCTTGCCGTTCAGCAGCGCGCTGCTGGCGGCGATCGCGGCCGCTGTGAGCGCGCTGGTCATGGCGCTCGTGGCAAAGCGGCAGATCGGCGGCCAGACCGGCGATGTGCTTGGCGGTGCGGAGCAGGTCGCGGAAACCACGATCCTGGTACTGCTCGCGGCGCGGTTAGGTTAGAGCGTTTTCGAGCGAAGTGGAGACCGGTTCGCGTGAAGAAAACGCGTCAAAATGAAAGCGTGAGCGGAACATGGATCGCGAAACGCGTTTCTGGCTGATCCGTCATGCGCCGGTGGACGGTCCGCGCGGCGTGATCCACGCGCCGGATGCGCCCGCCGACCTCGGCGATGCCGCGGCATTCGCGTCGTTGCAGGCGAGGCTGCCGGCCCACGCTCGCGCGGTCTGCAGTCCGGCGCGGCGCACCCGTGAGACCGCAGCAAAGCTCGGTCTCACGGCAACGGAGGACGACGCCTTTCGCGAGCAGGATTTTGGCGATTGGACCGGCCGGCGTCACAGCGAGATCGAAGCCGAGCTCGGCGCGGCCTATCGCGCGTTCTGGCAATCGCCGGGCAGCAACCGGCCGCCGCGCGGCGAAAGCTTTGCCGATCAGATCGCGCGGGCGCGGGCAGGGCTCGCGCGTCTGCCGTCCGGCGACGTCGTACTGGTCGTGCATTCCGGCACCATTCGCGCGATCCTTGCGATCGCGCTCGAGCTTGCCCCGGAGCTCGCGCTGCGCTTCGTCATCGATCCGCTGTCATTGACGCGGATCGACCGGCTGCCGGATGCCTGGCGCGTGGTCGCGGTGAACGGGCGCTGATAGCGCAGTGACTCTGCTTTACCTCGCCCCGCGTGCGGGGAGAGGTCGGAACGCATCGACAGATGCGTTCCGGGCGAGGGGGAGTCTCCGCGAGACTAACTGGTACTGCGCGCGCGGAGAGGGCCCCTCACCCCAACCCTCTCCCCGTAAGAACGGGGCGAGGGAGTGCAGTCCCGTCGCGGTGTGACATTAGTTCGTTCGATCAACCGTTACCCATTCCGCCGCGCGCCGCGCAGGGTCGGCAGGCCGATGCCGGCGGCGTCGAAGCCGCCGTCGACGGCGAGGATCTGTCCGGTGATGTAGCTGGCGCGATCCGAGCACAGGAAGAAGATCGCTTCCGCCAGCTCCTCCTCCAGCCCATAGCGGTTGAGCGGGATGGCGTCATGATAGTCGGCGCGGATCTCCGGCGTGTGGACGGCCTTGGCCATCGCGGTCTCGACCGGCCCGGGCGCGACGCCGTTGACGCGGATGCCGAGCGAGGCGAGTTCGACCGCGAGCTGCTTGGTGAGATGCGCGAGGCCGGCCTTGCTGGTGCCGTAAGCCGAGCGCAGCGTCGAGGCGCGCACCGCCGAGATCGAGGTGATGTTGACGATTGCACCGCCGCCATGCTCCCGCATTAACGGCGCGGCCGCCTTGGTGCACAGGAACGGGCCGGTGAGGTTGACCGCCATGATCCGGCTCCAGTCGGCGTCCGAGGTCTCCAGCACCGGCGTGAACACGGCAATGCCGGCATTGTTGACCAGCGCGTCGAGCCGGCCGAACCGGTCCGTGATCGCAGAGATCGCGGCTGCCACGCCAGCGGCATCTGATACGTCGCAGGTCAGCGCCAGCGTGTCGTCGGGCTGCTTCAGCGCCGCGACCGCCGCGCGCAGCAATTCGCCCTCGATGTCGAGCAGCGCGACGCGCCAGCCGTCGGCGAGAAAGCGTTTCGCCGCGGCAAGCCCGATGCCACGCGCGGCGCCGGTCACGAGTGCGACTTTGGGGGAAGCGGAATTCATCGGATGGTCCATCGGTTCGGGCAGGAAGTCCCGACCGTCTGCGACCTTTACTCCGACGTGTCAACCCGACGGCGACACGCGGCATGCTCTCTCTCCGTCACCCTGAGGCGCGAGCGTAGCGAGCCTCGAAGGGTGAACGGCCACCAGCCGGGGAGTGTGGAGTATCGGCTTCCTACGGCACGCCGACCCTCTCGCCGCAATCCTGAAGAGCCCGCAAAGCGGCGCGTCTCGAAGGATGCACGGCCCCCAGCCCGGGCCGCCCATCCTTCGAGGATCGCACCGTGGCTTACGCTGCGAGTTCGGCAGAGGCGCGCTGCATGTTGGTGGACATGTCCTGCGTGACGATGCTCTGCTCCTCGACCGCGGCGGCGGTGGAGGTGATGTATTCGTTGACGCCGGCGATCGCCGCCTTGATCTCGGACAGCGAGCTCACCACTTCGGCGGCGATCGAGTTCAGCGCGTCGATTTCCGAGGAGATCGTGTCGGTCGCCTGCTTGGCCTGATTGGCGAGGCTCTTCACCTCGGAGGCGACCACGGCGAAACCGCGGCCGGCTTCGCCCGCACGCGCCGACTCGATCGTGGCGTTGAGCGCCAGCAGGTTGATCTGCCCGGTGATGCTCGAGATCATCTCGACGATGCCGCTCATCGCCTGCGCTGCGGCATTGAGCTTCTGCGCCTGTCCGTCGGCAGCCTCGACCCGGCCGGTGGCGACCGCGGCGTTCTGCTTCGACTTGGTCATGGTTTCCGAGATCTCGCGGATCGAGGCGCTCATCTCCTCGCTGCCGGCGGCGACCGCCTCGATCAGGCCGCGCGCGCTGTCGGCCTTCTTGCGGCCGATCGCCTGCGCGGTGATGTCGGTGGCGTACTTCACCACCTTGTAGGGCTTGCCGTTGAGATCGAGGATCGGGTTGTAGGAGGCCTGGATCCAGATCTCGCGGCCGCCCTTGGCGATACGCTTGTATTCGGCGGCCTGGAATTCGCCGCGGTTCAGCGCGCCCCAGAACTCGCGGTAGCCGGCCGCGCTCGCCTCAGTGGGCTCGACGAACATGCTGTGATGCTTGCCCTGGATCTCGGCAAGCGAATAGCCCATCGCGGCGAGGAAGTTCGGGTTCGCGGTGCGGATCGTGCCGTCCATGTTGAACTCGATCACCGCCTGCGACTTGCCGATCGCATCGATCTGGCCGTCATTGTCGGCGGTTTTCACCTTCTGCTGGGTGACGTCGGTGGCGAACTTGACGACCTTGAACGGCTTGCCGCGGTCGTCGAGGATCGGGTTGTAGGTGGCGAGGATCCAGATTTCCTTGCCGCCCTTGCCGAGCCGCTTGAATTCGCCGGCCTCGAACGCGCCCCGGTTCAGCCGCGCCCAGAAATCGCGATAGGCCACGCTGTCGCGGTCGGCCGGCGGCACGAATATGCTGTGGTGCTTGCCCCGGATCTCGGCGAGCGAATAGCCCATAGCGACGAGGAAGTTCTCGTTGGCATTGACGATGGTGCCGTCCATGTCGAACTCGATCACCGCCTGCGCCCGGCCGATCGCGGCGATCTTGCCGGCATCCTCCATGCTGTCGATCTTCTGCGCGGTGATGTCGGTGGCGAACTTGATCACGCCGACCGGCTTGCCACCCTTGTCCAGGATCGGGTTGTAGGAGGCCTGGATCCAGATCTCGCGGCCGCCCTTGGCGATGCGCCTGTACTGCGCGGCCTGGAATACGCCGCGGTTCAGGTCGGCCCAGAACGCGCGATAGTCCTGGCTGCCGCGCGTGGCCGGATCGACGAACATGCTGTGGTGCTTGCCCTTGATCTCGTCGAGCGTATAGCCCATCGCATTGAGGAAGTTCTCGTTGGCGTCGACGATGGTACCGTCGAGCTTGAACTCGATCACCGCCTGCGATTTGCCGATCGCGGCAGTCTGCGCCAGCGCATTCTCGATCTTGGCCTTGTTGCTGAAACTGAACATCAGGGCTCCGTGAAGGTTCAAATGAAAGGGATGGGGAAAAGCGGATCGCGGCAACTCACGGAAAGGTTGCAGCGAGCCGTTTAGCATCGGTAAAGCCTGTTGCTCGTGCGCGCCTGGCATGAATTGCATAACGCCAAGTTCCGCGCATGCATCCGCCTCAATTCGCAAAGGTTTTTTTCAGAGCGCACGTTATCATCCACCGGCAGCACGCGATGTTCACCGTAATCATACGGACGAAAATCGATGATGACTTTCGTCTGATGCGGGTGATTGAAGCGCGTCTACTTCAGCGATGCTGATGGACCTATTACGAAGCCTGATATTGCCGGCCGCTTTTCACCGATCGATGCAGCGATTTGATTCGCGTGCTCGATGAATGTGCGTCGCGTTCGATGCTTGGGTTTCCACGCCCGCCGACCGCAATAAAGTATCGCCATACGAAAAAAATATCGCGGCAAGAGATGTCGGAAGGGCGGTCCCGGCCTCGTCCTCCGGTCACTCATTCCATGATGGAGTTCCGATGTCGCTTACCCTGCATTACCATCCGCTGTCCTCGTTCTGCTGGAAGGCGCTGATTGCGCTCTATGAGAACGGCACGCCATTCACGCCGAACATGGTCAATCTCGGCGATCCCGCCGAGCGCGCGGCGCTGCTCGCGCTGTCGCCGATCGGCCGATTTCCGGTGCTCCGCGACGAGACGCGGGATGAGACGGTGCCGGAATCGAGCATCGTCATCGAATATCTCGACCGGCATTATCCCGGTGCCGTCAGGCTGATCCCCGAGGACCCGGACCTCGCGCTGCAAATCCGGCTGCGCGATCGCTTCCTCGATCTCTATGTCCACCTGCCGATGCAGAAGGTCGTCGGCGACCGGCTGCGGCCTGCGGACAGCAAGGATCCGCATGGCGTCGCCGAGGCGCGGGCGCAACTCCGCACCTCCTATGCGATCCTGGATCAGCAGCTCGATCCGCAACGCGCGCGTGGCGGCTGGATGATGGGCGAGCATTTCTCGTTGGCCGATTGCGCGGCCGCGCCGACGATGTTCTACGGCAACAAGGTCGAGCCGTTCGGAGATGGCCATCGGCATCTGGCCGCCTATCTCGAGCGGCTGATGGCGCGGCCGTCCTTCGCGCGCGTGCTGAGGGAGGCCGAGCCCTATTTCGGCATGTTCCCGCGGGAAACCTGACGCAAGCCGGCCTCCGACCCGGTTCCAAAAATAAATCGTGGCGGGATGTCGCTTTCGCGCCGCCCCGTTCGTCATCTCGCTGAGGCCCGGGTTTCCGGAGCGCTGGCCGCTCCGGGGCCCCGGGCGATACGTGTGGGAGACGACATGGCTGCAGCTGGCAACAGGGCGGAGATCATCCGCTCCCTCTTCGCCGCCTACCTCGCCAATGACCGCGCGAGCGTGGAGGCGGCGTTCGCCGAGGATTTCCGCTTCTCGACGCCCTATGGCGAGAACATCGACAAGCCGACCTATTTCGCCGAGTGCTGGCGCGACTCCGGCTGGATCGGCCGCCACGAGATCGAGCGCATCATGGTCGACGGCGTCGAGGCCTTCGTCACCTATCGCTGCGTCAAGTCGGAGGCCAAGCGGTCTTAGGAAGACAACTATAACACTCAACTCCTTGGCTCACAGAACGACATGGCTA
>NZ_JAUMTJ010000023.1:0-135040 GCF_032654765.1 Bradyrhizobium sp. 33ap4
CGCTGCCATCGACAAACCTCCGCCCATCAACCCCAGCCGTCGGAAATCAACCATCTCACCTGACCAGATGGAGCTCCGCTATGCCTGAATTTCCCCGGACACCCCTGCGCGTGCGGGGAGAGGTCGGAACGCATCGTTAGATGCGTTCCGGGTGAGGGGATTCTCCGCGAACGCAGCTATTACCGAATGTGCGGAGACGGCCCCTCACCCCAACCCTCTCCCCGTAAGAACGGGGAGAGGGAGCGCACCGCCGTCGCCTTCACGCCCTACGATTCTTTCTTGTTGAGATGATAAGTCAGCGCCAGCGCCACGCAGTGGCGCAGCGCGGGCTCCGGCAGCTTGCCCGCGACATCGAGCAGGATGGCGCGGTTGCCGCTGTAGCTGAGCTCGGGATAGAGTTCGCGGAAGGTCTCGACCAGATTGGTCTGGCAGTGGAAGTAGACCGCGACCTGGTCGGCAGCCGGCTTCACCTGATCAATCCGGACCGTGCTGCCGCTGCCGGTCTCCGGCGTGAGGTAGCTCGGCTGGCCCCACTTCAATGTCTCTTCCAGCGCGCCGACGCCCTTGGTTGCCTTCGCGGTCTCGAAGATCAGCCGCCGCAGCGCCAGCAGCTTGGCTCTGACCGGGGCAGGGTACGTGTCGAACAGCGCAGCTGCCGGTTTGGCGTGCGGCCGTCGCGCCGCCTTGCTGGTCGATGCTGCCGGCTTGCGCATAATGGGCTCCGTGAGGAGGACGTACCTATATCTATCTACCACAGCGCCTTGAAGGTCATATAGACCGCCATCAGCGAGACGAAGACGATCATCGTGCTGCGTAACCGCGCGCGGTCGATGCGGTTGGCGGCGCGGGCGCCGAGATCGGTGCCGGCCAGCAGGCCGACGATCACGCCCGCCAGCACCGGCCAGGACGCCAGCGAGCCCTCGCTCCAATAGATCCAGGCCGAGGGGATCGTGGTCGGGATCAGCGACATCACGAGGCTTGCCATCTGCGCCTGATGCTGCGGCACCCCGAGCACGGCGCTTAAGCCCACCACGGTCGCCAGTCCGCCGCCGATGCCGAGAAAGCCCGACGACAGGCCTGCCAGCAGCCCGACAATGAGCAGCGCCGGGCAGGATATTTCGCGCGCGGTGACTTTGTCGTCGTGCTTCGCCTCGTCGCGTCCGCCGCGCAGGATCAGCATCGCGTCGAGCACGACGAGATAGGCCACATAGGTCCAGCGCAGCGCGGGCTCGGCGACATGGTTGGCGGCGAGTGCGCCGGCCGCGCCGCCGGCGACAAAGCCGACTGTCAGCAGCGCGATCCAGCGCAATGGGGTGCGGTTGCCGCTCTGCCAATAGCGCCGGATCCCCGTGAGGCTGGTCGGCGGCACCTGCGCGACCAGCGAGATGCCTTGCGCGACATGTTGGCCGGCGCCGAGCAGTAGCACCGAGAACACGACCAGTCCGCCGCCGGGGCTGACGCCGAGCAGCCCGGCGGTCAGACCGCCGGCGAGGCCCGTGCCGATGCCGGCGAGGAGGTCGTGGACGATCACCGCATCCCCCGTCAGCGTCTGGCGGCAAGGCCGGCAAGGAAGATGTCGAAGGCGTGCATCGCCTCCGCGGTCGTGACGGTTTCGCCCCACAGCCGTTGCAGCACGATGCCCTGGAACATCGCGACCATTGCCCGCGCCGCGCCGCGCGGCTGCACGCCGCGGTCGATCGCGCCGCTCTTCTGGCCGCGCCGCAGCAGGTCCACGATCAGGGCGATCGGCTGGCGGATTCCGCTCAGCACCTGGTCGCGGACCACGTCGTCGCGCAGCGCCTCCGCCCAGAGCTGCAACGCGACGCGGCGGGCACGCAGGCCTTCTTCCTTCTGCAGGTCGCCGAGAAAGCCGCGGGCGATCGACCGCAGGCTCTGCAACACATCGTCCGATGGATCCTTGAGCGCCAGCAGCGCGCTGTCGCGGCCATGGCGGCTTTCGCCGATCGCCTGGATCAGTTCCTCCTTGCCCGTGAAATGCCCGTAGATGCAGCCGGCGCTGAGCCCGGACTGCTTGATCACGTCCTGGATCGTAGTCTGGTGAAATCCCTGGCGGGCAAAGCAGATCTCCGCGGCCTGCAGAATCTCCTCGCGACGGATCGCGAGCGTCTCGGGTTTCACCTTCGGCATAGTCGGGTCCTTGTCAGGTCGCGGCCGGCCGATGCGGCGGGCTTGACGATCATTCGTTGCCATTATAAAGAACGAATATTCGTTTTGTAAAGAGGGGAGGCTGACGGCATGATCGGCTTTGCAAAGCTTCTGTGGCATCCGGGCGCGGCTGAGATGGCTCATGTCGAGCTGCCGTCGACCGGCGCGCGGATCGCGTTCCTGCTCGCGTCGTTCGCGATCGTGCTGCTGTTCGAGGCCGCGTTTCCGCTGTTCAGCTACGGCCGCAGCGACCGGATGCGCAATATCGGCCGCAACGCCGCCATCACCGTGATCTTCGTCGGCGTGAACCTGCTGCTCAGCCCACTGTCGCCGCTGGCCGCGCAATGGACGCTGGATGCGAAATTCGGCCTGTCGCACTGGCTCGGCCTGTCACCCCCGAACCAGCTCCTGCTCGGCATCATCGGGCTCGACCTGTTCGCCTATTTCGCCCACGTCTCCATGCACAAGCTCGGCTGGATGTGGCGCTTCCATCGCATGCACCACGCCGATCGCTTCGTCGACGTCACCACGACGTTCCGCGAGCATCCCGGCGAGACGCTGTGGCGGATCGGCTGGCACATCGCCGGCGTCTTCGTGTTCGGAACGCCGGCCTGGGTGCTGGTTACCTATCTGACGCTGTCGGCGCTGAACGCCCAATTCGAGCACGCCAATATCCGCCTGCCCGAGCGGCTCGACCGCTGGCTGCGGCTCGTCTTCGTGACGCCGAACATGCACAAGATGCATCATTCGCGTCATCAGCCGGAGACCGACAGCAATTATTCGAACCTGCTCTCGATCTGGGACCGGCTCGGCGGCACCTATAATCGTGGTCCACGCTTCGCGGAGCTGCGCTATGGCCTCGACGGCTTCGATGATCCCGAGAAGCAGTCGCTGCGCGGCCTGCTGCAGATGCCGTTCATGCGCGATTGGGGGCGGGTCGACGCTCGGCCGGACGACAAGTCCGACCGGTCCGCTCCGCCGCCCGTGCTGCCCTGACCATGACTTGAAGCCCGGCGCCGCCGCTCAGGCGGCGTTGCGCAGTCCGGCGAGGAAGGTGTCGACGCTGTGCGACAGCGCAGCGGCGTGATCGCCGAGCTGGCCGGACGTATCCAGCACATTGCCGGTGAGGGCGCGGGATTGGCTGGCGGCCTCGCTCGCGCCCGCGATATTGGCGGAGACCTCGACGGTCCCGGTGGACGCCTGCTGCACGCTGCGGGCGATCTCCCGCGTCGCCGAGTCCTGCTGCTCGACGGCGGCTGCGATCGCGGTGGCGATACCCGAGATCTCGCGGATGGTGCCGCTGATGTCGCCGATCGCGCTGACGCAGTTGCCGGTGGCGGACTGGATCGCGCCGACCTGGCCGGCGATCTCCTCGGTCGCCTTCGCGGTCTGGCTCGCCAGGTCCTTCACCTCGGCAGCGACCACGGCAAAGCCGCGGCCGGCCTCGCCGGCGCGTGCGGCCTCGATGGTGGCGTTGAGGGCCAGCAGATTGGTTTGGCTCGCGATCGCGCTGATCAGGCGCAGCACGTCGCCGATCTTCTCTGCCGATGCGGCGAGGCTCGTCACCATCTCGGTGGTCTCCATGGCCTTGGTCACGGCGCTGTCGGCGACACGGCTGGAATGGGTGACCTGGCGGCCGATCTCGGTGATCGACGACGCCAGCTCCTCGGTTGCGGCTGCGACCGCATTGACGCTGGCGGATGCTTCCTCGGACGCGGCGGCTGCCGCCGAGGTCCGTTCGGAGGCGCCGTTGACGCTGGCGGTGATCTCGCCCGCGACGCGCTGCATGTCGCCCGAGGACCGCGCGACGGCGGCGACCATGCCCTTGACGTCGGCTTCGAAACGATCGGCCATCTGCCGCTGCAAGGCCTGCTTGTCGGCCTCCGCCTTCACCTTGTCGGCCTCCTGCGCCTCGCGCAGCGAGGAGGTTTCGACCATGCTGCGGCGGAACACGTCGACCGCCTTCGCCATCGTGCCGAGCTCGTCGCGGCGCTCGCTGCCGGGTATCGTGACGCTGGTGTCGCCGCTGGACAGGCGGTTCATGACCGCGGTGATCGCGGTGAGCGGCCGCGACAGGCCGCGGCCGAGCAGGAACGCGAGCAGCACGGCGGCGGCCATGATCGCGACCACGCCAAGGATCAGATTGCGCTGCGCGCTTGCCGCGGCGGCTTCATAGTCGCTGGTGTCCTTGACGATCTCGAGCACGGCGACCGGCTCGCCGGCGTAGTTCTTGATCTGGCCGAGATAGAGCTCCACCGCATGGCCGTCGAGAACAGCGTCGCGCAGCAGGGCCGCACCGTTCATCACACGCTTGAGCTCGTCCTGGGTCGCGACCACGGTATCGCCGAAGGTCGAGGACAGCCGCTTGAAGCTCTGGCCGTCGAAGGAATGCACCGCAAGGTCGATGCCGAAGCGCTTTTTGGCGCGGTCGACGAATTCCTTGCCGAAGGCGGCGCCGACGTCGACATTGGCCAGCGTCTTGCCGTCGCGCATGATCGGGGTCATGCCGAAGATCGAAAGCGCTTCGCGGCCGGGCTCGACGCCGACGATCGGCTTGCCGGTCCTGTTCGATTCCACCACCGTGGTGCGCCGCGTCGAGGCGTCGTCGCCGAAAGTCTTCGGCGCATGGACCCGGTAGAAGCTGGTCGCCGGGGGCTGCCAGAACGAGATCAGCGGGATGCCCTGCGCCTTCATCGACGCCCAGGAGGCGCCGAGCAGCTTTCCGAGGCCGTCGCGGTCGCCCTTGGCGATGGCGTCCTCGACCGGCGGCAAGGCGGCGATGACCGCCGAGACCGCGAGCGCCGCGCGCCCCTCGTAGTCGATCGCTGCAATCACGCTGTCATATTGCAGCTTGAGCTGCTGATCGAGCGCGAGCCGCGTCAGCGCCCGCTGCTGGCTGATGGAGAAGCCGCCGAGGATGGCGCAGGCGACTGCGACAGTCAGCGAAATAGCCAGAATCAGGCGGGCGGCAATCGATCGAAGCGTGAACATGGGACCAGCGAAACTCCAGGCATTAGCGCCGTCCGCAAAGTCGCAGAAAAAGCTTAACAACCGGATGTTGCGCCGCCGGTATTCGTGCCGCGACCATGGCCGCCGGTGCTACTTTCGTACTGTTCAACGTCTGGCCTGACAGGGCCGGCCGGCTGCGCGCATCAATAGGCATGTGTCACTCAGGGGCGAACGCGGATGATCGTACTCCCTTTGCGTCGACCGGTCGGATTCAAGGCAGCGACGGCCTCGTCGAGAGTCGTGACGTTGCCGATGTTTGTCCGCAGGCGTCCGTCCCGCACCCGCCGGACGATCTCACTCAGTTGGGAACGATCGGACTCGACGACGAAGTCGACCGCCAGGCCGTCGGAAGGTCGCGCCTCGGCCGGCCCAACGACCGTCACCAGCGTTCCTCCGCCTCGAATCAGTTTTGCCGACCGCTTCTGGATTTCACCGCCAATGACGTCGAACACCAGATCGACTTTGCCGACGTCCTCAAGGGCGTCGTTGCCGAGATCGACGAACTCCTGCGCGCCGAAGTCGAGCACAGTCTGACGGTCGGCGGACCGCCCGGAGCCGATCACATACGCGCCGGCCTCTCGCGCGAGTTGCGTCACCATCGACCCGACCGCGCCGGCCGCGCCGTGTGCGAGGACACTCTGCCCCGCCTGGAGGCGGCCGTGCTGAAATAGTCCTTGCCATGCCGTCAGGCCCGAGACCGGAAGGCTTGCGCCCATTGTGAAGTCGACGTCGCCCGGTAGCGGCGCGAGGTTGCGCGCCTCGATCGCCACATACTCGGCCAGCGTGCCGTCGCGATACCAGTCCGCTAGACCGAACACCCGCTGTCCCACCGATAGCCCTGTAGTGCCATATCCGAGAGCGGTGACCACTCCGGCCAGCTCGTGCCCCGGGATCGACGGTGTTCGGTCACGATCGAGGCGATCGGTCCAGGTCGAGGGCCACGCCAGCTCAGTCGGGACAAATCTCGACGCATAAACCTGAACGACGACGTCGTTTATCGCTGCCTGCGGCTCGGGCCGGTCCACCAGCTTCATCCCGGCCGTTCCCGCGGCTTGGTCCGTTACAACGATGGCCTTCATGGGAATACTCCTTGTCTCTTGGTGGAACTGCTGCAGAGCGCGCGGACGCGCCGACTAACCAAGAACTGCCAAGGCAGTTCGGTTGCTTAGTACGAACAATAGATGCGCTGCGCTTGCTCATAAAACAGCACCAAGATTGCGAATTTTGGCTGTACCAAGCGCGACGGCTGCCCTCTGCGAGCTCAATGCGTTACCGCACCGCTGAAAAATCCGGGCAGTCGACAGAATCCATTTTGAGGGGACAGAATTCAGATTGCGAGGGCCGCCAGTCGTCATGCCCACTGTTGGGCCCAAAACCGACATGCCATGATTACCCGGCGATGTCGTGTTTTAGGGAGCAGAGCCGACACAGCGGACTTATGAGTCAACGCCCTGATGCAATCTGACTTGATCGCGCTTCAGTTCCTGTTCAAGTATGATCTTTTCGGAAAACCGCTTCGCACTTTTCCGGATCATGCTTTAGCGCGCGGTCGGCGGAGCGCCGAGATTGCCTGCCAAAATCGCCTTGCCGGCGTCCTCGTACTGGGTGTCGCGGGCCTGGATCTGCTGCGCGATTGCGTGCATGTCGCGAAACCGTCGCTCGAACGGATTCTTGGCGAACACCGCCGTTGCCCCCGACATGTGATAGGCGATGTCGACCACTGCGGCCGACTGGTGGATGGTCCAGGTCGAGGCGATGCGGATCGCGACGCGATGTGCCTCGGTGATCGGGTCGCCGCGGACGAGATCGTTCCAGACCTCGTGGGCCGTCGCGTACAGATAGGCGCGCGCGGCGCGCAGGCTGGCCTCGGTGCGCCCGATCTGGCCCTGCACGGCATTGTTGTCGCGCATCGCCTTGAGGCCTTGCGGGGTCTTGCCGCGGGCAAGCTCGGTCGCCGCGTCCAGCATGGCGCGCGCGACGCCGAGCGAGGTGGCGGCAAAGCCCATGCTGAACACCATGTTGGTGGAGAGCTTGTAGAGCGGCCCCGGCTCGCGGCACGCGGCGGGATCGTCGCGCAGCGCGGCGAACTGCTCCGGAATGAAGAGGTTGTCGACCGAGTAGGAATCGGTGCCGGTGCCTTTCAGACCGATCACGTCCCAGACGTCATACATTGTCGCTGACGACATCGGGAACAGGATGGTGCGGATCTCCGGCGAACCGTCGGCCTTCTTGCGCGGTGAGCCGTCGTCCTCGACGACGCGGACATGGGCGCCGAGCCAGCTCGCCTGCCGCGAGCCCGAGGCGAAATCCCAGCGCGCGCTGGCGCGATAGCCGCCGGGCTCGGCGCGCACCTCATGGGCGATAGCGCCCCAGGCGAGGATGCCGGGCGTGGTGTTGAAGATCTCGTTAGCTGCGTCGGGTTCGAGATAGGCCGCGGTCATGGCGCAGACGCTGCACTGGCCGAGGCACCAGGCGGTCGATGCATCGGCCTTGGCGATCTCCTCCTGCATCTGCATGAAGGCGTCCAGTGTCGCCTCGGCGCCGCCAAAACGCTTCGGCAGCAGCGCGCGATACAGCCCGTTCTCGACCAGTGCCGCGGTGACGGATGGCGTCAGTCGCCGTGTCCGTTCGATCTCGTTGGCTTCACTCGTGATCAGCGGCGCCAGCGCGCGCGCCCGCTCGACAAGGTCGAATCCCTGCGGCTTGTTCATGCGTGTCCTCGGCGCCTTCTGTCATTCTTGTTGGGCAGGCCGGGCGATGGTGGCTCATCCGGCAGGAGAGGGCAAGGGAAGGCAAGGCAGGACGGCGCCGATGCAGATCAGCTATCCATCCGCTGTGCCGGTGCGCGCGAGTGTGACGAATGCAGCCGCGCTCAGGCGGCGGCGCGGCCGAGATCGAGCGACGGCTGGCGCTTGGTCGAGAAACTCAGCGCCACGGCGACCGCGGCGAGGCCGATCGCAAAGGAACCGGCGTGCAGCCACGTATAGCCGTGGAACGTGTCGAACACGTAACCGCCGGCCCACGGCCCGAGCGCCATGCCGAGGCTCGCGAAGGCCGACACCGCGCCGAACACCGTGCCCATGATGCGCGCGCCGAAGAACTCGCGCACCAGCACGGCGTAGAGCGGCATCACTCCGCCATAGGCCAGCCCGAACACGACAGACAGCGCGTAGAACTCGCCGAGCTGCGCCACCGCGAGATAGGTCGCGATCGACAGCGCCTGCACCAGGAGGCCGCCGACCAGGACCGGCTTGGCGCCGAGCCGGTCGGCGAGCACGCCGAGCAGCAGCCGGCCGCCGAGCCCGGAGAAGCCGGCGAGGCTGTAGACTGTGACCGCGGTGAGCGGCGCGATGCCGCACACCATGGCGTAGGACACCATGTGGAAGATCGGTCCCGAATGCGCCGCGCAGCAGGCGAAATGCGCCAGTGCCAGCGTGATGAATTGCGGCGTGCGCAGCGCCTGCGCCGCGGTCCATTCAGTTTGCGGCACGTTCGCGGCGGTCGGGATTGCGACGTCCGTTCCCTGCGGCGCCGGGCGCACCAGGAACGATGCGGGGATCAGCAACGCCCATGCGGCGATGCCGATCACGAACATCGCAAAGCGCCAGTCATAGGCCGTGATCAGCCAGCTCGCGGACGGCGCGACGGTCAGCGGCGATACGCCCATGCCGGCCGACACCAGCGCGACCGCGAGGCTGCGATGCTTGTCGATCCAGGCGCTGGCGAGCGCCATCATCGGCGCATAGAAGCTGCCGGCGGCGATCCCGATCAGCACGCCGAAGCAGAGCTGGAATTGCCACAGGCTCTGCGCCTGGCTTGCCGTCACGAGGCCAAGCCCGAGCAACAGGCTGCCCGCCAGCACCACGATGCGGGTACCGAAGCGGTCGGACAGCGCGCCCCAGGCGAACGCCGCAAAACCCATGCAGAGGAAATCCAGCGTCGCCGCCGCCGAGACGCCGGCGCGCGACCAGCCCATCGCATCCGAGATCGGCTGCAGGAACACCGCGAGCGACAGCATGGTGCCGAAGCCGACGCAGGTCATCAGCGCGCCCGCGCCGACGACGACCCAGCCATAATCCAACCGAGCGGCCTTGCTCATGCGTTTCCCCGGCGCTGTTGTTTGTTGTGGTGCGCGCAGGGAGGATGCTGGCCTATCTGAGGTCCAGGGGCAACATGACGGGCAACATGCCTCTCATTCCGGGACCAGCGGATTGTGCGTTGCATGCGCAAGATGTCGCAGCGAGGTGCGGCTAGAGCCTTTTCCGTTCCGATAGAATCGGAACGGGGCTCTAGATTCTTGCTTTGACGCGTTTTCTTCACGCGAACCGGAGCCACTTCGCTCGAAAACGCTCTAGCCGCACTGCCAGGCGCGCCCGATCGGCGTCCAGGTCCAGCACGGGCCAAAACTGCCGCCATTGTAGCGGCCGCGGTAGAATCCGGGGCGGCCGAAATAGTACCAATCCCCGCCATACCAATATTGCGGCGAATAGTCCGGGTAGCCGCGGGCGGCGCCGCGCGGGCCGAACACCGGAATGGTTTGGTTCGGCGGCTGCCGGTAGCCGGGCAGGAAACCATAGCCGTGCCAGCGGGTGCCGTGCCGCTTCTTCGAGGAGGCGGCGGAGCTCAGGTCCGGCTGCATCAGTGCGAGGATGACGATAAGGAGGAACAGGATGCGCAACATGATCGCAGTCTAGTCGGAGCGCGATGCAGTGGCGATTCAAATCATGGTGCGTTTTGTTGCTGGGACAAGAATGGGCAACAGTCGCGCCGGTAGCGCCGCCTCAGCTGTCCACCTTGAGCGCGGCGATGAAGGCTTCCTGCGGGATGTCGACCTTGCCGAACTGCCGCATCTTCTTCTTGCCTTCCTTCTGCTTCTCCAGAAGCTTGCGCTTGCGCGTGATGTCGCCGCCGTAGCACTTCGCGGTGACGTCCTTGCGCAGCGCGCGGACGGTTTCGCGCGCGATCACCTTGCCGCCGATCGCCGCCTGGATCGGGATCTGGAACATGTGCGGTGGAATCAGCTCCTTCATCTTCTCGACCATGGCGCGGCCGCGGCCCTCGGCGCGGGTGCGATGCACCAGCATCGACAGCGCGTCGACCGGCTCGGCGTTGACCAGGATCTGCATCTTGACCAGATCGGCCGGCTTGTAGTCGGTCAGATGATAGTCGAACGAGGCGTAGCCCTTGGAGACCGACTTCAGGCGATCGTAGAAGTCGAACACCACTTCGTTGAGCGGCAGGTCGTATTTCACCATCGCGCGGGAGCCGACATAAGTGAGCTCCTTCTGCGAGCCGCGGCGGTCCTGGCACAGCTTCAAGACGCTGCCGAGATATTCGTCGGGCGTGAGGATCGTCGCCTCGATCCACGGCTCCTCGATCTCGGCGATCTTGACCACGTCGGGCATGTCGACCGGGTTGTGGATCTCGAGCTCGGTGCCGTCGGTCAGCTTCATCTTGTAGATCACGCTCGGCGCGGTCGCGATCAGATTGAGGTCGAATTCGCGCGACAGCCGCTCCTGGATGATTTCCAGATGCAGCAGGCCGAGAAAACCGCAGCGGAAGCCGAAGCCGAGCGCGGCGGAAGTTTCCATCTCGTAGGAGAAGCTTGCGTCGTTGAGCCGCAGCTTGCCCATCGCCGCGCGGAGCGTTTCGAAGTCGTTGGCGTCGACCGGAAACAAGCCGCAGAACACGACCGGAATCGCCGGCTTGAAGCCCGGCAGCATCTCGCTGATCGGCTTCTTGTCATCGGTGATGGTGTCGCCGACGCGGGTGTCGGCAACTTCCTTGATCGCCGCGGTGATGAAGCCGATCTCGCCGGGGCCGAGCTCCTCGACCTGCTCCATCTTCGGCGTGAAGAAGCCGACGCGTTCGATATCGTAGGCCGCGCCGGTGCCCATCATGCGGATGCGGCTCCCCTTCTTCATCACGCCGTCGACGACGCGGATCAAGACGACCACGCCGAGATAGACGTCGTACCAGCTGTCGACCAGCAACGCCTTCAGGGTCGCATCGCGGTCGCCCTTCGGCGGCGGCAGGCGGGTGACGATCGCTTCCAGCACGTCAGGCACGCCGACGCCGGTCTTGGCCGAGATCATCACGGCGTCGGACGCATCGATGCCGATCACGTCCTCGATCTGCTGCTTGACCTTCTCGGGCTCGGCCGCGGGCAGGTCGACCTTGTTCAGGACCGGCACGATCTCGTGATTGTTGTCGAGCGCCTGATAGACATTGGCGAGCGTCTGCGCCTCGACGCCCTGGCTGGCGTCAACCACGAGCAGGGAACCCTCGCAGGCCGCCAGCGACCGCGAGACCTCGTAGGCGAAGTCGACATGGCCGGGCGTGTCCATCAGGTTGAAGATGTAATCCTTGCCGTCCTTGGCGCGGTAGTTCAGCCGGACGGTCTGCGCCTTGATGGTGATGCCGCGCTCGCGCTCGATATCCATCGAATCGAGCACCTGCTCCTTGCCCGCCATTTCACGATCCGACAGGCCGCCCGTCATCTGGATCAGGCGGTCGGCAAGGGTCGATTTGCCATGGTCGATATGGGCGACGATGGAGAAGTTGCGGATGTTCGAAATCGGGGCAGTTGTCATGGGCGCGGGATAGCATCCGCACCCCCGCGCGGGCAACCAAATTGCGGTATTTTGCAGCGGTGTGACGACGAATCACGGCGCCGTTTCCGGCGGGGTTGCCGTGACCGATTCCCGGGCATGTTCCTGCCAGGTTCGGCGGCCCGAAAATCGTCTTTCGCGTCGCCGACACCGGGCGGATGAGCATGCACGGCTACGCCGCCGCCATCGACCTCAACCTGAAAGTTCGGGATGACCGGCTGTGGGCCGGCAAAGGCAAGACCATCCCCTGCAACAACTGGATGCCGCGCGAGATCGTCGACATCTTCGAGCGTCACGGCTTCATCTGGGGCGGCGAATGGTGTCACTACGATACCATGCATTTCGAGCACCGGCCGGACTTCCCCGAAAGTGAATCCGCTGGCTGGAGGCGTTCTCACGCCAAGCTGATTTCACTGGCCACAAAAACGCGCTAAAGCGCGCTGAAATGCGGATGAGCACTCATCGCGCTTCCGCTTCCATTCGGGCATGATCCTTCCGGGAAACCGCTTTCCACTTTTCCGGGGCATGCCTCAGGCACAGGCCATGTCGACCGCCTCCACGCTCCCCGCCGCCCGGCGCACCAAACGCAAGCTGACGATCCGGCGGATTGCCGCCTGGATCGCCTCGCGCGCCACCGATCCCAGGACCAGCCTGTGGTTCGTGATCGGCTTCGCGCTGGTTCATGCGGTGCTGTGGACGCTTATCCTGGTCAAGCTCAAGGCCGCACAGGACATCCATATGGATGTTGCGGAAGCCTATGCCTGGGGCCAGCGCTTCCTGCTCGGCTATGGCAAGCACCCGCCGCTGTCGGGCTGGATCGCCGGGGTCTGGTTCAGGATTTTTCCGGTCACCAACTGGTCGACCTATGCGCTTGCGATGACGACGGTCAGCTTCGCGCTGGTGGTGTGCTGGCTGATCGCGCTGCGTGTCGTCGATCGCCGCCGCGCGTTCTTCATGGTGGTGATGCTCGCGCTCTACCCGATCTTCAATTTCAAGGGCTTCAAATACAACGCCGATCTCGCGCAACTGGTGCCGTTGCCGCTGCTGGTGCTGGCCTATCTGAACGCATTCGAGAAGCGCAGCTTCAAGTCGGGTCTCTGGCTCGGAAGTCGGAGGCCAAGCGGTCTTAGGAAGACAACTATAACACTCAACTCCTTGGCTCACAGAACGACATGGCTACGATCCGACTTGCGCTGATCCATCCGCAACGGACGCAATTCCTGCGCTCGCCGGCGCCATGGGTTGCGATCGGCACGATGGCGGTGGCGATGATCCCGCACCTGGTGTGGCTGGAGGAGGTGGACTTCGTGCCGTTCACCTATGCCGGTGACGTCTACGCGCTGTCGAGCCGCGCACTCAATGTGCAGCTCGTCATCGGCTATGTCGTGCACAATGTCGGGCTGCTCGCGATTCCCGTCGTGCTGGGCCTGGTGGCGCTGCTGCTGGGCTCGGTGCCGTGGCGGCCGTCGGACGTGCTGGCGCGGGTCTGGTCGCGCGGACCCAATCCCGCCGTCAACCTTCCGCAGGCGCTCAACGTCTGGATCATCCAGCTGATCGTCGCGATCGGGCCGCCGCTCGGCGCGCTGGCGTTCACCGTCTATATCAAGACCGATTGGGGCATCCCGCTGTTCTTCCTGGTGCCGCTTGCGCTGGTCGCGATTCCCTCGCTTCGCTTCCCGCGCATGGCGCTGTTCTCGATCACCGCGATCTGGTTCGTGGCCACGATCGCCACGCTGATCGCCGCGCCCAGCATCGCCACGCAGGAGATCGCGTCCAACCATGTCGGCGGCTCGACCTACGCCGCGCGCTCCGAGCTCGCGCGCGAACTCACCCAGACCTGGCAGGACAGATTCCATTCGCGCTGGGCCGTGGTCGTCGCGCGGTCCGATATCGGCGAGCCGATGACGTTCTACAGTCCGGATCATCCGGCATCGCTGGTGCCGGGCGAAGCCTGGTCGTCGGGGCTGACGTCGCTCGACGAAGCCAAGCGTCTCGGCTTCATCGGCGTCTGCGACACCACCGATCCGGTGTTCCTGAAGCCCTGCGAGGCGTGGATGGCGGAGCACGCCAAGGACGCCGAGCCGCTGGTGATGACCACCATGCGCTTCTTCAACGGCCATCCCGGTCCGTCGACGGTCTGGAAGGTCTATCTGGTGCCGCCGGCGAAGTAGCTGTCGCTCCCTCGCCTCGCGCTTGCGGGGTCGAGACGAGCGAAGCTCGCTCTTAGAGGGTTGGGGTGAGGGGCTCTCGCCGCGATGGCGATCTATCGATAGACCTGTACCCCTCACCCGGATCGCATCGTTCGATGCGATCCGACCTCTCCCCGCAAGCGGGGCGAGGTAAGGGGTGACTGCCTTACGTGCCTTCCTCGTTGAACTTGCTGGCGACGAGTTCGGCGATGGCGTCGAGCGCCTGCTGCGCTTCGTCGCCCTTTGCTGAGACCACGACCGTGGTGCCGGGCCCGGCGGCGAGCATCATCAAGCCCATGATTGAGGTGCCGCCGACGGTCTCGGTGCCGCGGGTGACCCAGATCTCGGCGTTGAATCGCTCGACCAGCTGGACGAACTTGGCCGATGCCCGCGCATGCAGGCCGCGCTTGTTGACGATCAGGAGCTCACGGGAAATGGCGCCCGCTGGCACGCCCGGGCCGACCTGATTTCCGCCCGGGGCCTCGTCGCTCATTTGCCTGCGAGAACGCGGCTGGCGATGGTGACGTATTTGCGGCCGGCTTCCTGGGCCATCGCGATCGCGTCGGGCAGCGAACGCTCCTCGCGAACCTTGGCAAGCTTGACCAGCATGGGAAGGTTGATGCCTGCGAGCACTTCCACCTTCGGGCGGCTCATGCAGGAGATCGCAAGGTTTGACGGCGTGCCGCCGAACATGTCGGTGAGGATCGCAACGCCGTCGCCGCTATCGACGCGGTTCACCGCCTCGATGATGTCGCTTCGACAGAGATCGGAATCGTCCTCGGCCCCGATCGTGATCGCTTCAATTTGTTTCTGCGGACCCATGACGTGTTCGAGCGCCGCTCTGAACTCGTCGGCAAGGCGCCCATGGGTCACCAGCACTAGACCAATCATTGGAAACTCCTCGCGGGCGCCCTTTGGTGCACCGCACGAACGCGCCACTTTGACCATCCAGAGGCCCTACGCAAGAGGGCATCTTGGCTAGTCTCCCGGTTCCTGGCGGTAGAGAGGGGAGGCTGCGCCGGCAAAATCCGACGCGATAGTGGATGTGATATGGTTACCAATTCCCTTCCCACAATTGGCCGCAAGATTACGGGAACATGAACTTTCAGGTTGTCGTCAGCGCGGCGACAACCAGCGGCAGGGGTTGGAAGCCAACGCCGACGGGAATTCGCGGTACCAAAACACCATTAAGGCGAATCGTGAGCGCCTCCGGCGGCGGCAGTCGCTCGGCGTCGTCAGCGGCGAGGTCGACGATCAGCCCCACCACGGCTTCATCTGCGAACGGACAATGGCGGATTCCGAGGCCTCGGATCTCGATCAGACCAGCCAATTGCTGGACCGGACGAACCCACAATTGTTCGCCGGCTGTGTCGAGACGGACACGGTCATCCCCCACCAAAATGGCCGGCGGAAGCGCTCCGGTGCGCCCGGCGAGAATCAGGTCAAAGGCCAGACGCGACTTGCCGGCGCCCGACGGGCCGCGGATCAGCACCGCACGCTCGCCGACCAGAACGGCGGATGCGTGCACGCTTGAATTGTCGCTCATAGTGTCGGCAGCCTGACCACGAAGCGTGCGCCGGCGATGGTGGGCTTGCCGTCTGCGTCCGCAGGGCCAGCGCGGTTCTCGGCCCAGATGCGTCCGCCATGGGCTTCAATGATCTGCTTGGAGATCGCAAGCCCGAGGCCGGAGTTCTGGCCAAACCCTTGGTGCGGCCGGTCGGTGTAGAAGCGCTCGAAGATCCGCTCCAGCGCGTCCTCGCCGATGCCGGGCCCGTCATCGTCGACCACGATCTCGACCTCGCCGCGGTTGCGGCGGCAGACGATGCGCACCTTGTCGCCCGGCTTGGAGAATGATTGCGCGTTCGACAGCAGGTTCGAGATCACCTGGCCGAGCCGTGAATCATGGCCGGGCACAGAGAGCGTATCGGTCGGTCCGCGGCCCTCGAAGCGGGCTTCGACGGCGACGTCGTGGCCGAGCCTGGTCTCGTTGGCGACGCCGGTCAGCGTCGTCAGCAGCCGCCGCAGATCGACCGGCGCCATGTCCTGGCGCTGCAATTCGGCATCGAGCCGGCTGGCGTCGGAGATGTCGGAGATTAGGCGGTCGAGCCGCCTGACGTCATGCTCGATCACGGCGAGCAGCCGCGCGCGGCTGTTGTCGTTGCGCGCCAAAGGCAGCGTCTCGACCGCGGAGCGCAGCGAGGTCAGCGGATTCTTCAGCTCATGGGCGACGTCGGCGGCGAACATCTCGATCGCCTCGATGCGGCTGTACAGCGCGTTGGTCATGTCGCGCAGCGCGCCGGAGAGATGGCCGATCTCGTCGCGGCGCCCGGTGAAGTCGGGAATCTCGACGCGGGTCTGGATGCGGTGGCGGACGCGCTCGGCGCCGTCGGCGAGCCGTCGCACCGGGCCAGCGATCGTGCTCGCCAATAGCAGCGACAGCATGATCATGACGGCGGAGGCGACGCCGCCGATCTTGAGGATGGCGAGGCGCTCGGACATCACCAGCTGGTCGATGTCGTCGCCCTGCGTGGTCAGCATCAATGCACCGCGCACGGCGCGGAAATGCTGCACCGGGACGGCGACCGACACGATGATCGCGCCGCGCTCGGTGACGCGCACGGCGCTGCCCTTCATGCCCTCGAGCGATTGCGCGACTTCGGAATAACCCTTGCCGCCTTCGGGACCGAGTTCGCGATAGATCGGCAGGTCGCCGCGGTTGAGCCAGGTCTTGATGGTGGCCTTGGTCCTTTCATAGAGCGACGGCTTCTCCGACGGCGGCGGCAGCTCCATGCGCAGCACGTCGCCGCGCGCGAACAGATTGCGGCTGTCGAGGATCAGGCCGCCATCGCGGTCGAAGATGCGGGCCCGCGTCTTGGTCGGCGCGATCAGGCGGCGCAGGACCGGCGCGACCCGCTCGGGATTGATCGGGAAATCCGCCGATTCATCCGGCTGGCCATAACTTTCGCCGGGCTTGAGGTCGAGCAGGCGATCGGGGTCGATCGTGACGGTGTTGCCTTCGACGGTGGCCGAGGCCGCGATCGCCTCCGAGATGATCTCGGCATAGACTTGGAGGCTCTGCGTGCGCGCCTCGATCAGGCCAGCGCGGAATTGCGAGAGATAGAGGATGCTGGCGACCAGCGCGACGAGGCCGGCGAGGTTGAGCGAGACGATACGGCGCGTCAGGCTCGAGAACGACAGCGCGAAGAAGAACTGACCGGCGCGGCGCAGCCAGCCGAGCGGACGGCGCCAGCCCTTGTCCTGCGCCACGTCTTCGGCAACGGCGTCCTGATCGAGGAGCTGTGACGCGTCCTCGGTGTTCAGGCCTTGCTCGAGCTGCGTTCGATCAAGCACTGGCAAAGCTGCCGGTTGGTATGGATGTCGTCCCGCGAAGCAATCGTTCGCCCGAGCTTACCCCAGCCGTGCGGAGCCTGTCAGTTAACAAGCCGCCCGGGAAGCGCAGATCAGGCTTCCTTGAAGCGATAGCCGACGCCGTACAGCGTCTCGATCATCTCGAAGTCGTCGTCGACCACCTTGAACTTCTTGCGCAGCCGCTTGATGTGGCTGTCGATGGTGCGGTCGTCGACATAGACCTGGTCGTCATAGGCCGCGTCCATCAGCGCATTGCGGCTCTTCACGACGCCGGGGCGGGTGGCGAGCGCCTGCAGGATCAGGAATTCGGTCACGGTGAGGGTCACCGGCTCGTTCTTCCAGGTGCAGGTGTGGCGCTCCGGATCCATCCGCAGCAGGCCGCGGTCCAGCGCGCGGGCGTCCGGCTCCTTCGGCGCGGCGGTCGGATCCTTCGGCTGACCGCGGCGGAGTACGGCCTTGACCCGTTCGACCAGCAGGCGCTGCGAGAACGGCTTGCGGATGAAATCGTCGGCGCCCATTTTCAGGCCGAACAATTCGTCGATCTCCTCATCCTTCGAGGTGAGGAAGATCACCGGCAGGTCGGACTTCTGGCGCAGCCGGCGCAGCGTTTCCATGCCGTCCATGCGCGGCATCTTGATATCGAGGATCGCAAGGTCGGGCGGCGACGTGCGAAACCCATCCAGCGCCGACGCACCGTCCGTGTAGGTCATGATGCGATAGCCTTCGGCTTCGAGCGCGATCGAAACCGAAGTGAGAATGTTGCGGTCGTCGTCGACCAGGGCGATTGTGGGCATGTGCTGCTTTCACAATGAGAGTGGCTTAGACGGCGGGCACTCTGGCGACGCGCCGTAGAATTGGGCTTCGAACGCGGTCAACGAGCAATGCAAGCTGGGCTGAAGTGTGACCGAGTTCCGCAAAAATCCGCTTCTGCGACCCACGCGATGGGTCCCCATATAGCACCCTTAGACCATGAGAAAAGGCCCTTTTTTCATAGGGAACCCACCCGATTCGCCCATAAAATGACCCGATAGGCCCATGCAACCGACCGCCGCCTTCGATCCAGCCCACCTTGCCCGCTCGCTGCTCCGCCGCAGTCGCCAGGGCGCCCTCGCCACGTTGATGGCCGGCACCGGCGATCCCTATTGCTCGCTGGTCAATCTGGCCAGCCATCCCGACGGCTCGCCGATCCTGCTGATTTCCCGGCTGGCGCTGCATACCAAGAACATCCTGGCCGACAGCCGGGTGTCGCTGATGCTGGACGAGCGCGCCGAGGGCGATCCGCTGGAGGGCGCCCGGATCATGCTGGCGGGCAAGGCGGAAGAGGTCGGGGAGGCCGGGCGGGAGCTCGTCCGAAGGCGCTATCTCGCTGCCCATCCGTCAGCGGAAGCCTTTGTGGAATTTAAGGATTTCTCGTTCTTCCGGATCAAGCCAAGCGGTGCCCATCTGGTCGCCGGGTTCGGCCGCATCGTGGACCTCAAACCCGCGCAATTCCTGACCGATCTCGGCGGAGCCGAGGCGCTGCTCGAAGCCGAGCCCGGCGCGGTGGCGCATATGAACGAGGATCACCGCGAGGCCATGAACCTTTACGCGACGCGGCTGCTCGGCGCGGAAAGTGCCGAATGGCTCTGCACAGGCTGTGATCCGGATGGCATGGACATGCAGGCCGGCCGCGACACGCTGCGGCTGGATTTCCCTGAGCGCGTCACCACCGGCACCGAGCTGCGCAAGGTGCTGGTGCGGCTCGCCGGCGAGGCGCGCGCCAAGGGATAGCAAGGATAGGAGAAAGACCTGTCCGCACGGCGGCGCTGCGGCCGTGGCGAGGCATGGTGTCGCATGGCTGCGGCGGCGCGATTGCGCGATCGCCGAGGTGAAGTGTCCTTCAGCCGCGCGTCGCTTCCTGCTTGCGTAAGGTTTGACAGCGCGATCATTTCGCGCCGGCGTGTCTCGTCATCGCCTTGTTGGCTCGATCCGCGTGCAAGAATATCTGGCGCTGCTGCATCGGAAAATCATCCGGATCGCGATGTCGACCGATGACGCGCGCGCGTGCGACGCGCTGATTGCGTTATCATCGATCGCCAGGGTCAGCGATCGCCTCGCCGCCGTTGCGGAACGTTCACCGCAGTTGAGCGTTGTATCAATCGGGCTTCGACGAAGGTGTGTTGAGCGCAGTCGAAACTGCTCATCAGCAGCTTCTCACTTGCAGCTCAATGCCGATCAGGTGGTGCCGCGTGCAACACGATGGTCATGCTCGGCTCTGCAGCGCTGCGTCAACGCGCGGCGGCTCATCTCAACGATACATCCTCAGCGCGAAATGCATACCCGGCATTCTCCGCGCCGTCCGCCTCGATCGGCGAACGCGCCGCCCGCCGGCTGGCACTTTTTGTGCATCGCAAAGCTCCGTGCGCGATGGGAAAGGCGATGAAACGTCGCCCGACTGCCGGCAAAACAACGAGAAAACGAAAGCAAGACGAAAGGGTTTCGCGCTGCGGTACTTGCGCCAGATGATGGGCCTGCCTTGGAATCAGCCAAAAGCCGTTCGATTGGCTTGGCAAGCTTGGCGATCCCCACTATTAGGTCGCCGGACCGAAGCCGAGAGGCTATATTCTGATCACGGTCACCGCGGCGGGGCGCGATTGGCGACATTCGCGCGAACAAGGATACGCGGGTTCGAGGAGGTTCTTCGTGCAAGAGACGGGCGTACATAACGGTGCCTTCGGCGCCGACAAATTCGGCTTAAAAAATCTCAAGGGCGTGCATTGGAATTATGGCGCACCCCAGCTTTACGAGCATTCGCTGCGTAGCGGCGAAGCGGTGCTGTCGGCCGATGGCGCGCTTTGCGCGGACACCGGTGTGTTCACCGGGCGCAGTCCGAAGGACAAGTTCACGGTCCGCGACGATCTCACCGACAAGAACATGTGGTGGGCCGGCAACCAGTCGATCACCTCGGAGCAGTTCGCCATGCTCCATGCCGACTTCCTCAAGCATGCCGAAGGCATGACGCTGTTCGCGCAAGATCTCTATGGCGGCGCCGATCCGAAGCATCGCATCAAGACCCGCGTCTTCACCGAGCTTGCCTGGCACTCGCTGTTCATCCGCACGCTGCTCATTCGTCCCGAGGCGTCGGAGCTCGCGAGCTTCGTGCCCGAACTGACGATCATCGACCTGCCGAGCTTCCGCGCCGATCCGAAGCGTCACGGCTGCAAGTCGGAGAACGTCGTCGCGATCGATTTCGCCCGCAAGATCGTCCTGATCGGCGGCTCGCAATATGCCGGCGAGATGAAGAAGAGCGTGTTCACCACGCTGAACTATTACCTGCCCGAGAAGGGCGTGATGCCGATGCACTGCTCGGCCAATGTCGGCTCCGACGGCGACACCGCGATCTTCTTCGGCCTGTCCGGCACCGGCAAGACCACGCTCTCGGCCGATCCCAAGCGCACGCTGATCGGCGATGACGAGCATGGCTGGAGCGAGGACGGCGTCTTCAATTTCGAAGGCGGCTGCTACGCCAAGTGCATCAAGCTGTCCGGCGAAGCCGAGCCGGAAATCTACGCCGCCAGCAAGCGCTTCGGCGCGGTGCTGGAAAACGTCGTGCTCGGCGCCAATGATCGCGTGCCCGATTTCGACGACGGCTCGAAGACCGAGAACACCCGCTCGGCCTATCCGCTCGATTTCATCCCGAACGCTTCGCGCACCGGCTGCGCACCGCATCCGAAGAACGTCGTGATGCTCGCCGCCGACGCCTTCGGCGTGATGCCGCCGATCGCCAAGCTGACGCCGGCGCAGGCGATGTATCACTTCCTGTCCGGCTACACCGCGAAGGTCGCCGGCACCGAGCGCGGCCTCGGCAACGAGCCGCAGCCGGAATTCTCCACCTGCTTCGGTTCGCCGTTCCTGCCGCGCGATCCGTCGGTCTACGGCAACATGCTGCGCGAGCTGATCGCCAAGCACAGTGTCGATTGCTGGCTGGTCAACACCGGCTGGACCGGCGGCAAGTACGGCACTGGCCGCCGCATGCCGATCAAGGTGACCCGCGCGCTGCTCACCGCGGCGCTGAACGGCTCGCTCCGCAACGCCGACTTCCGCACCGACAAGTATTTCGGCTTCGCGGTGCCGACCTCGCTGCCGGGCGTCGAGCCGCACATCCTCGATCCGATCAAGACCTGGGCCGACAAGGTAGAGTTCGACAAGACCGCGCGTGCGCTGGTCGGCATGTTCCAGAAGAACTTCGCCAAGTTCGAAGCGCAGGTCGACGCCGAAGTCCGCGCCGCCGCGCCGGAAGTGAAGCTGGCGGCGGAGTAGTTCGCGCAAGCGATACGCGATTTGAAAAGGCGGCCCTCGTGGCCGCCTTTTTGATTTTTACGCAGTCAACGAAGCGCGCACCTTCTCGATCCGGCAAGCTGAGCAGCCAACGGCGCCACATACTCCAGTGTCGTCCCGGCGAAGGCCGGGATCCATACTCCGCAGCGGATGTTGTGGTTGGGACTCGTCATTCCACCGATGCGCAACAATGACCATCGGTGGTTATGGGTCCCGGCTTTCGCCGGGACGACATCGCGCGTGTTGCTCCACTACTCCCCCATCTCCGGCAGCACCGCGTTGCTCGGCGTCTGCCGGTCGGTGATCTGCAGGCCGAACAGGCTGCCGATCAATTCGACCGCGACACGCGCGGTGCGGCCGCGCTCGTCGAGGAAGGGATTGAGCTCAACGATGTCGAGCGAGCGCACCAGCCCGGAATCGTGCAGCAGCTCCATGATGAGATGGGCTTCCCGATAGGTCGCGCCGCCGGGCACCGTGGTGCCGACGCCGGGCGCCACCGCCGGATCGAGGAAGTCGACATCGAACGAGACATGCAGCACGCCGTTCTTCGCCCTGACGCGTTCGATGACGCGGCGCGTGAGCACGGCGACGCCGAACTCGTCGATCTGGCGCATGTCCGCGATCGACACATTACGCTGCCGCAGCAGCTTGCGCTCCAGCGGATCGACCGAGCGCGTGCCGATCAGGTCGAGCTGATCAGGCGGGATCGAGGCGCGCGGCAGTCCGCCGAGCAGATCGTCGAGACCGGGCTCGCCGCATAGGAACGCGGCCGACATGCCGTGCATGTTGCCGGTGATGGTGGTGGCCGGCGTGTTGTAGTCAGCATGCGCGTCGACCCACAACGCAAACAGCGGCCGGCCCTTTTCCTGCCAGTAGCGCGCGACGCCGTTGATCGACCCCATCGACAATGAATGATCGCCGCCCATAAAGATCGGGATCGCGCCGGAATGCGCCAGCCAATAGGCGCGCTCGGAGAGCGCGCGGGTCCAGGTCTTCACCTCGTCATAGAACCTGGTGTTGGCCGGCACCGGGCCGTCGGCGACCACGGCGGGGATCGCAAGGTTGCCGTGATCATCGACCTGGAAGTCGAGCTGCTCGAGCAGGCGCGCGATGCCCGCGGTGCGCAGCGCGTCCGGTCCCATCAGCGGGCCGGCCTGCGATGCGCCGATCTCGATGGGAACGCCAAGCAGGGCGATGCGCGAGGGCTTTGACGTGTCGGCTTCGGACATGCAGCAGTGCTCCCAAAGGTGTGGAACAGAAGCGACGTGCCAATGTTCCCTCAACCCTTGAAATAGGCAATGCGGTCGTAACAGACCAATGTGGATATTTGGCTACGCCTTGAAATAAGCGATCTGCGTCGTGGTCGCGAGCAGCCGGCCGGACGGCGACCACAATTCGCCCTGCTGGTCGCCGTAGCTCTTGTGGAAGCTCTTGGCGTCGGCGGTGGCGAGCACGCGGGTGGTATCCTCCGCGTCCAGGTCGGCCGCGTCGGCGTGGAAATAGGTGGTCAGCGACACGGTGCCGAACGGCACCAGTTCGTGCCTTGCGTGGAAGACGCGGCCGAAGAACGCGTCCGACATCGACATCAGCGACAGCGCATCGAGCTTGCGCGGCACACGGTCGGCGATCCAGAGCTTTGAATACGGGCTCGACGGCTGTTTCGCGCCGCCGCCCCGGGCGAACTTCGGCTCGCCCTCGGCGAAGCGGAAATCGTACTGGTTGGCCCAGGTCATCTTGAGCTTTGGAAAGGACCGCAGATGTTCGAACGGCACGGCGCCCGGAAACCCGGCCGGTTGGTGCGACCAGGACGGGCGGCGCTCGGCGAACACGGCGGTCGCCAGTGTCGCGACCTCGCCGCCGCCCTGCGTCATGTCGACCGACCAGTGCTGGCTCGAGCGGTTGGCCTTGACCAGGCGGACATCGAGATCGAACGCGCCCTCGGCGACCGGCGCGCAGTAGTTGACCGTCAGCGCCAGCGGATCACCCGCGCGCTGCGGATGCTGCATCAGCGCGCGCAGGATGGTCGCGGCCGTGCAGCCGCCGAACGGGCCGACGAACGCCCAGTAATCGGGACTGGTCCGTCCCTGCCAGCGGCTGTCGCCGGCGGTCACGGCGGTGGCTTCATCGAAAAGGTGCGGGGTCTTGGTGAGCATGCAGGTCTTTCAATATCGACTGGCGCTTCCGTATCGCCATACGCAATGACGAGCAATGACGTTCGTCATGCAATATCGCGAGCATTGCGCTGATTTCAATGACGTCGGGCGTAATCGATTTCCGCGTCCCGGGATTATCCCTTCGCCTCGCGCTGGTTGCCGAGCTGCGGCGAGGCACCCGGATGCATCGGCACGTGCCAGATGTCCTCGGCATATTCGCGGATGGTGCGGTCGGAGGAGAACCAGGCCATGCGCGCCACATTGAGGATCGAGGCGCGGGTCCATGCCGGCGCTACCATCCAGCGGGCGTCGATGCCGCGCTGCGCGTCGTAGTAGGAATCGAAATCGGCCGAGACCATGTAGTGGTCGAGGTAGCGCAGCGCGTGCCCGATCGAGGCGAAGCGTGCGGGATCGCCGGGCGAGAACTCGCCGCTCTCGATGGCGCGGATCGCGCGCTCCAGCCGTGGCGATTTGCGGATCGCATCGCTGGCGTCCAATCCCTGCTTGCGGCGGACCATGACGTCGCCGGCCTCGAGGCCGAAGATCGCGATGTTCTCCTCGCCGACATTGTCGCGAATCTCGATATTGGCGCCGTCGAGCGTGCCGATCGTCAGTGCACCGTTCAGTGCGAGCTTCATGTTGCCGGTGCCGGACGCCTCCATGCCGGCGGTCGAGATCTGCTCGGAGAGATCGGCGGCCGGAATGATCACCTCGGCGAGGCTGACATTGTAGTCGGCGAGAAAGGCGACCTTCAGCCTGCCGCCGAGCGAAGCGTCGTTGTTGACGACCTCGGCGACGTCGTTGATCAGCTTGATGATCAGCTTGGCGTAGCGGTAGCTCGCCGCCGCCTTGCCGGCGAAGATTTTCACGCGCGGCACCCAGTCGCGCCGCGGATCGTCCTTCATCGCGTGATACAGCGCGATCGTCTCCAGGATGTTGAGCAGTTGCCGCTTGTATTCGTGGATGCGCTTGATCTGCACGTCGAACAGCGCCGACGGGTCGACCTTGATGTGGTTGCGCTCGCCGATCAGCCTTGCCAGCGCCAGCTTGTTGTGATGCTTGACGTCGCGGAAGCGCTTCTGGAACTCCAGGTCGCTCGAATGGGTCTCGAGCCGCTCGAGCAGCGAGAAGTCGTCGAGCACGGCCTCGCCGCAGGCTTCGCGCAGCAGCGCGGTCAGCCGCGGATTGGCCAGCATCAGCCAGCGGCGGAACGTGATGCCGTTGGTCTTGTTGGTGATGCGCGACGGATAGAGATGATGCAGGTCGTGGAACACGGTCTCCTTCATCAGGTCGGAATGCATCGCGGAGACGCCGTTGATGCGGTGCGAGCCGACGAAGGCGAGCTGGCCCATCCGCACGCGGCGGCCGCTGCGCTCGTCGATCAGCGAGACCGAGGCGCGATACTCGATGTCGCCGGGGAAACGCTCCTCGGCGAGCGCGAGATGGGCCACATTGATGCGGTAGATGATCTCGAGATGCCGCGGCAGCAGCCGCTCGAACAGTTCGACCGGCCAGGTCTCGAGCGCCTCGGGCAGCAGCGTGTGGTTGGTGTAGGACAGGGTCGCGACCGTAATCTTCCAGGCCTCGTCCCAGCGGAAATTGTGCAGGTCGACCAGGATGCGCATCAGCTCGGTGACCGCAAGGCTCGGATGGGTATCGTTGAGCTGCACGGCCGCCTTCTGCGCAAGATTGCGCAGGCCGCCGTCGGAGGCGAGATGCCGCTTGACGAGATCCTGCAATGAGGCCGAGACGAAGAAGTATTCCTGGCGCAGCCGGAGCTCGCGGCCCGCCGCGCTCTCGTCGTTCGGATAGAGGAATTTGCAGATCGCTTCCGCGCGCGCCTGCTCGGCGCTGGCCGAGACGTAGTCGCCGGTGTTGAAGACGTCGAGCTCGAGCGGATCGGGTGCATGCGCCGACCACAGGCGGAGCGCGTTGACGTGCTGGCCGCGCCAGCCGACGATCGGCGTGTCATAGGCCATGGCCTCGACGGTTTCCGCCGGATGCCAGGTGGCGCGGTCGCGGCCGCGCTCGTCGACATGCTCGACATTGCCGCCGAAGTGAACGTTGTAGACCACCTCCGGCCGCTGGAATTCCCAGGGATTGCCGAAGGCGAGCCATTCATCGGGATATTCCTGCTGCCAGCCATGGTTCATGATCTGGCGGAACAGGCCGAAATCGTAGCGGATGCCGTAGCCGGTCGCGGGGATCGCCAGCGTCGCCATGCTCTCCATGAAGCAGGCCGCAAGAAGTCGGATCGTAGCCATGTCGTTCTGTGAGCCAAGGAGTTGAGTGTTATAGTTGTCTTCCTAAGACCGCTTGGCCTCCGACTTGCAGTCCCATATTGTTCAGCGCGTCGGTGAACAGGCGGCCGATCAGGAACTCGAGCGAGAGATAATAGACGCGCTTGGCGCCGGCGTCGTAGCTCTGCTTCTCGGCCGTCAGCCAGTGGTGCACGATGCGGTCGCGCAGCGTCAGTGCCGCGGCCTTGTACCAGTCGCGTCTGGTCGCAACGGTGGCGTCCTTGCCGATCGCAAGCCGGAGCTTGGCCAGGATCGCGCTCTTGATCTCGGTCAGCGCCAGCTCGTCGATCGGCTGGTTCAATGCCGGGTAGTTTGTCTGTTCCTGCAACGCGCCCAATCCCTGCCGTTCAACCGGAACATGATGCGGTGATGCGCATCATGACCCCATCTCATTGGTGGAGCATGGTTCCCCGGAAATCCCGGTTCCGCGGCCTTCCGATTACGCTCCAGCGCAATGATACCCGCCTTGCATGGCAATCGAAACCGTCAGGGACGGTGCCATACACAGCGCTGCCGTGATTTTATGCAAGGACCGGGCCGCTTCGGGAACCTTCCGGACCAGCCGTCATGGGTGCTACGATGGCGCTGCAGAAGCCGGGATTTCGCGACAATTGACCGGAGGATGCGTGATGAGACTCTTGATCGAAATCGCGGCCGCGGCGTTGCTCGTGGTGTGCATCACGGCGACCAGCGCAGCCGATGCCGCGGGCAGACCGGGCCGCAGCGCCGACGGCCTGAATTGCGGCTTCAGCGTGGCGCAGAACGCATCGCCCGCCGCGCGCTGTGCCGCCATCAAGCGGCAATGCGGCGGCAAGTTCTACGCAAATGCCTGCGGCGACAAGCTGCTCTCGGCGATGAATTGAGCGGCCGCGCAACGCGCTTTCACGCTCAATCGGGACACCGTGGTGATACGGATTTCCAAGCCTTAACGGAGCCTTTACAAACACAGCTGTCGCTCGTGGGGCGGGCACATTTTTCAGCTCCGACGCATTTCATTCCGAAGCCATTTTCAACGGGCCGCTGACCTGGTCAGCGGCCCGAATTGCTTTTTGGGGCCTTTCATGGCCACCGTTTTTTCATGAGGCGAAGACAGTCACCGCAATGCGTCGCCCCGGCGAAGGCCGGGGCCCATAACCACAGCCGTCAGAGAAGATGGGACAGGTCGCCCCACTCCGGATTGTCTTTCTCGATCAGGCGAATCTTCCAGTCGCGGCGCCATTCCTTCAGCGCTTTTTCCCGTGCGATCGCTTCCTGCGGTGTGACGTAGACCTCCACGTAAACCAGTCGCGTGACGCCGTATTTCTTGACGAACTGTGAGCCGTGTCCAGAGCGGTGAAGCGTAAGCCGATTGCAAAGATCGTTGCTGACGCCGACGTAGAGTGTCCCATGGCGGCGGCTCGCGAGAATGTAGACGTAATAGACTGCGGTATTCATTTCGGGGCACCGATCACGTGAGATGTCCGATAGCGGTGGTTATGGGTCCCGGCCTTCACCGGGGCGACGTCTACTGATAGCATCAGAACGAATTAAGAACACTTTAGCAAGTCTTTGATATATCATTGTGATTCGGCGGCTGCGCCGACACAATATCTATGGTCTTTCAGTCTCTGCGAGGACTACATGTCCACCATCGCCTTCGATCAATTCGCCCTGACCCGGATTGCCGATTTCGCGCGGTCGCTGTCGCGGCTGCACCAGGCCTCGCGCCGCCAGCCGATCGACGACGACCAGCTCGATCGCGAGTTCAACGCGGTCTGCATGTCGATCTGGGGCTACACCACGGATGATTTCAGCGACGAACTGTTCTCGGACGAGGATCACGCCTGGCTCGACTCGCTCGATGAAGCGCATGCGCGGATCTTCGCCGGCGAGCAGGGTTATGATCTCGTCGACGACCACGGCATGCTGACGGACTGGTGGGGCTATTGCTGGATGATCCTCGCCGAGAAGCGCGGCATCCTCAATCCGGAGAACCGCGCGGCCGCGCGGGCCGCGATCGAGGAGAAATACATGGCCGCGCCGAACGTGATCGGCGTGATCGTGGCGCGCTGATAGTTGTCGCGATGTCATTCCGGGGCGATGGGAAGCATCGAACCCGGAATCTCGAGATCCCGGGTCTGGCGCTTACGCACCATCCCGGAATGACGGGCTGACGCCCGTCAGTTCACTTCGGCGCGCCTTGCCGGCTTCGCGGCGTTGCCCTTCGGCGCAACAGACGACGGCGGCGACGGCGCGACATCGCTTCTGGTTTCCGGCAGCGGCGCGTCGCCGGCGATCTCGGCGCTGACGGGGGCGACCTTCATTTCGCCGAGCCGCGCGCGGACCGCCGAAGTCAGTCCGGGATAGGAGGCAACCGGCGTGAAGTCGAACGACTGCTCGTTGCCGACACGGATGCCGGTATAGGCGACGAGGCCGTCGGTGGTCGCGATCACGTCGCCGGCGCGCAGCGAGGCATCGAGCGCGAGGTCGACCGGCGCAAGCCCTGCCGGGTCGCGGCCATTGCAGGTGCAGTCGGCGCGCAACGCCTTGCGATAGGCGAAGGCGTTCTCGCTGTCCGCGTAGCGCTCGCCCGTGCTCGACGCGGAGCTGTCGATATGGCTGCCGTAATAGACCTTGGTCGCGCTCGCCGGACAGAACGCTTGGCAAAGCTGCGCCGGCGTGGCGTTGCCGCGCATCGTCAGCGGAAAATACTTGCCGTCGCAGCTGCGCACGCAATACGCCGGTCCGGAACCGGCCACGCGCGGCGCCGAGATGGGGGCGGACGGCTGCCGTTCAGCCTGCTGATTGAGGCCGAACGGATCGGCGAAGAAATTGGCCTGCGGCGGCGCCTGCCGACCCTGTTGCTTCTGGGAACCGCCGAAGAAGAAGTCGAACAGCCCTTCGGCCGATACAGGCGCGGGCACCACCAGGACGGAACCCGCAAAGGCTGCGGCGCCCAGCATCACGCGGCGCCGCATGCGCCGATCACTCAACTCTGTACGCAACGCCAACTCCACCCGACGCGCCACGGCGACAAGCTGCCCCGGCGGCTTCACCCTAGTGCGCGATGGTAAACGAGCGATTGATTTGGGGTGACGGCGTCACACGAAGGCGAGGTCGCGCGAACCGCCCCTTCCACCTCGCCCCGCTTGCGGGAAGAGGGAGGGAATAAACTCAGTCCTTCAGGAACTCGCCGGCCTTGTACAGCGCGCGGAATTGGAGCCCGGCTTCGGCGAACGTCTCGGTGGCGCCTTCCTCGCGGTCGACCATGGTGAAGACCAGGGCGATCTCGCCGCCGGCCTCGCGCACGGCTTCCACCGCCTTCAGCGCCGAGCCGCCTGTCGTGGTGACGTCCTCGACGATCACGATCCGCTTGCCCGCAAGGCTCTCGCCCTTCGCCAGCCCTTCGACGGACAGCTTCGCGCCGTGCTCCTTCGGCTTCTTGCGCACGAAGAACGCCGCGATCGGGTGGCCCTTCAGCCAGGACAGTTGCGCGATGGCGCCGGCGAGCGGCACCGCGCCCATCTCGAGCCCGCCGACGAAATCGAGCTTGTCATCCTTCAGCGCTTCATAGGTGAGCTCGGCGAGCAGCGCCGCGCCCTCGGGATCGAGCATCGTCGGCTTCAGGTTGAAATAGAAGTCGCTCTTGCGGCCCGACGCCAGCGTGATCTCGCCGCGGCCGAACGAGCGCTTGCGGATGATCTCGGCGAGGCGGGCGCGGGAGGCTGATTTGGACAAAGACTTTTTCCCTTGAGGGTTTGAGGCGGGCGGCAATCTATCCACGCTTACCGGCACATTCCAGCGTGGAAATCGGGCCGTCAACAGTGCCCAAGCCGCGATTTCCGCGGGCGTGCTTTCCGCAAAGCGCGGTTGTGCGGCCGTTCCGTTCCCCGTAAGCAGGCGCCAAACACTCGGCCGAACACTTGCCCAAACACTTGCACGGGAAGCGGAAATGACCATCGAGCTGCACACCTGGAACACCCCCAACGGCCGCAAGATCTCGGTGGCGCTGGAGGAAATGGGGCTGCCCTACAAGGTGATCCCGGTCAACATCAGCAAGGGCGAGCAGATGGCGCCCGCCTTCCTCGCGATCAGTCCGAACAACAAGATCCCGGCGATCGTCGATCCGGATGGGCCGGGCGGCAAGCCGGTTAGCATTTTCGAGTCCGGCGCGATCCTGCTCTATCTCGGCGAGAAGACCGGCAAGTTCCTGCCGAAGCCGCTGGCGGAGCGGATCCCGGTCTATGAGTGGCTGATGTGGCAGATGGGCGGCTTCGGCCCGATGCCGGGCCAGGTGCACCATTTCATCGCGCTGGAGAACGAGCAGGACCGCGCCTACGGCCTGAAGCGCTACATGGCCGAGACGCGGCGGCTCTACGGCGTGCTCGACCGCCGGCTTCAGGAGCGCGAATTCGTCGCCGGCGATCTCTCGGTCGCCGATTTCGCCATCCTCGGCTGGGCCTGGCGCCATCCGCGCCACAAGGTCGAGCTATCAGACTTCCCCAACGTCAAGCGCTGGTACGAGACGCTGATGGCTCGCCCGGCGACGAAGCGGGGCATGGAGGCGAAGCTGGATTGATCTTCTCCCTCGCCCCGCCCTTGCGGGGAGAGGGGTGGGGTGAGGGGCTATCTCCCCGATAACGGTGGGAATTGAATTTGCGGATGCGCCCCTCACCCGGCGCTACGCGCCGACCTCTCCCCGCAAGAGCGGGGCGAGGTGAAGAAAGCTAGGCCTGCCGCGCTTCGAGCGCCATCTTCATCGCCAGCCCTGCGAGCACCGTGCCCATCAGCCAGCGCTGCACCAGGAGCCAGGTCGGGCGAGTGCCGAGAAACACCGCGATCGAACCGGCGGCGAGCGCGATCATCGCGTTGACGCTGACGCTGATCACGATCTGGATCGAGCCGAGCGCGAGCGACTGCGTCAGCACGCTGCCGCCGGTGGGATCGATGAACTGCGGCAGCAGCGCCAGATAAAGCATCGCGATCTTCGGGTTCAGCAGATTGGTGACGAAGCCCATCGCGAACAGCTTGCGCGGGCCGTCGACCTTCAGCGCCTTGACCTGGAACGGCGAGCGGCCGCCGGGCCTCACGGCCTGCCATGCGAGCCACAGCAAATAGCCCGCGCCGGCAAAGCGCAGCGCGTCATAGGCGTAGGGAATCGCAAACAGCAATGCGGTGATGCCGAACGCCGCGCACATCATGTAGAACACGAAGCCGAGCGCCACGCCGCCGAGCGAGACGATGCCCGCCGCGGGCCCCTGCGTGATCGAGCGCGAGATCAGGTAGATCATGTTCGGCCCCGGCGTCAGCACCATGCCAAGGCAGATGAGCGCAAAGCCGAGCAAAGCGGAGGTGTGGGGCATGACGGGTCTCGCGAGGGATGCGCACGCTTCTAGCGTGCCGTCCGCCGCGCGGCCATCGCGGAATTGCTCTCGGAGCAATGTGGCGGGGCGGTGGTGCGCTCCCTCGCCCCGCTCTCTTGTCCGCCGAAGCCCGCCTTCGGGCGAAGGCGGATGCGGGGTCGAGACGAGCGAAGCTCGCTCTGAGAGGGTTGGGGGTGAGGGGTTCTCTCAACGTGCAAGGACCGAGGTGAGACCTGTACCCCCTCACCCGGATCACAAGAGCGATCCGACCTCTCCCCGCAAGCGGGGCGAGGTGAGGAAGCGCTAATGCGCCTCGTCCCAATTGTTCGCGGCGCGGGCGTCGACCTGCAGCGGTAGCGACAGGATCACCGCCGGGAAGGGTGCGTCCTGCATCACCTTCTGCACCACCGGCAGCGTCGCCGCGACCTCGTCGTCGGGCACCTCGAAGATCAGTTCGTCATGCACCTGCAAAAGCATCTGCGCCGAGAGCTTTTTCTCGGTGAGCGCGTCCTCGACGCGGATCATGGCGCGGCGGATGATGTCAGCCGCGGTGCCCTGCAGCCGCGCATTGATGGCGGCGCGTTCGTTGAAGGCGCGCACCGAGGCGTTGGACGCCTTGATGTCGGGGTAGTAGCACTTGCGCCCGAACAACGTCGTCACATAGCCGTTGCGGCGGCAGAAGTCCTTGGTCTCGTCCATATAGGCGCGGATGCCCGGGAAGCGCTCGAAGTATTTCTTGATGTAGGCCGAGGCCTCCTCGCGGGCGATGCCGAGCTGGTTGGCGAGGCCGAACGCCGAGATGCCGTAGATGATGCCGAAGTTGATCGCCTTGGCGCGGCGGCGCACCTCGCTCGGCATGTCCTTGATCGGCACGCCGAACATTTCGGATGCGGTCATGGCGTGAATGTCGAGCCCGTCGCGGAAGGCCTGGCGCAGCACCGGCACGTCGGCGATCTCGGCGAGCAGCCGCAACTCGATCTGGGAATAGTCGGCCGACACCAGCTTGTGGCCCGGCGTCGCGATGAACGCGCGGCGGATCTTGCGGCCGTCCTCGGTACGAACAGGGATGTTCTGCAGGTTCGGCTCGTTCGACGACAGCCGGCCCGTGGTGGTCGCGGCCAGCGCGTAGGTGGTGTGGACGCGATGGGTCTGCGGATTGACATAGGTCGGCAGCGCGTCGGTGTAGGTCGATTTCAGCTTCGAGACCTGGCGCCACTCCAGGATCTTCTTCGGGAATTCGTGGCCTTGCTCGGCGAGCTCGTCGAGCACCTGCGCGGTGGTCGACCACGCGCCGGTCTTGGTCTTGCTGCCGCCGGGCAATCCCATCTTGCCGAAGATGATGTCGCCGATTTGCTTCGGGCTGCCGACATTGACCCGCTCGCCGGCGATCTCCTGGATCTCGGCCTCGACGCGCGCAGCGGTCTGGGCGAAATCGCCCGACAGCCGCGACAGCACCTGGCGATCGATCGAGATGCCGCGCCGTTCCATCCGCGCCAGCACCGAGACCAGCGGCCGCTCCAGCGTCTCATACACCGTCGTCATCCGCTCGGCGACGAGACGCGGCTTCAGCACCCGCCACAGCCGCAGAATCACGTCGGCACTTTCGGCCGCATATTCGCTGGCCTTGTCGATCGTGACCTGATCGAAGGTCAGCTTGCCCTTGCCGCTGCCGACGAGGCCGCCGTAATTGACGACGGCGTGGCCGAACCAGCGCTCGGCGAGCGCCTCCAGCGCATGCGAGCCGCGGCCGGCATCGAGCGCGTAGCTCATGAGCTGCGCATCGTCGATGTTGCGCAGGGTGATTCCGTGCTGCGCCAGCATCACCGAGGTGAACTTGACGTCAAAGCCGACCTTCTGGATTCCAACGGACTCCAGCAGCGGCCTCAGCGCCGCCAGCGCCTCGGCGGTCTTGATCTGGCCCGGTGCGAGGCCGGCATCGAACAGGCCCGCGCCGCCGCCGGCCTGCCGGTGGCTGAGCGGGACGTAACACGCATCGTTTGGCGCCAGCGCCAGCGCAAGGCCTGCGAGCTCGCCCTGCATCGGGTCGATCGATTCCGACATCGCCTCGATCGCGACATAGCCGGTGTCGGGCACGCGGGCGATGAAGGCGTTGAGCTGATCGAGACTGCCGATCGCCTGATACGCCTTGCGGTCGAAGCCAATTTTCCGGATCGCCTCGCCGCGGGCCTCGGCCAGCGTTGCCGGCGTGCCCTTCAGGTTCGAATTCTTGTCGTCGCGCGCGCCGGTCGGCTTGGCTTTCGGCAGTGGCGCCGCGGCCGATGCCGGAGCGTCTCCGGGCGCCGGCGTCACATCCGACGGCGGCAACGGCGAGAACACGCTCGCGCCGCTCTTGTTGCCGGGATCGGCATCGACATTGGCCGGGTCGATCTGCGCGTAGTCGGCGACGCGGCGGGTGAGGGTGGTGAACTCCATCGCCTTGAGGAAGGCGATCAGCCGGCGCGAGTCGGGCTCGTTCACGGCGAGGTCGTCGAGCGGCACTTCGAGGTCGACCTTGTCGTCAAGCAGCACCAGCTGGCGCGAGATGCGCGCCTTCTCGGCGTTCTCGAGCAGCGCCTCGCGCCGCTTCGGCTGCTTGATTTCGCCGGCGCGGAACAGCAGCTGATCGAGATCGCCATATTCGATGATCAGCTGCGCGGCGGTCTTGATGCCGATGCCGGGCACGCCGGGCACGTTGTCGGTGGAGTCGCCGGCCAGGGCCTGCACCTCGACCACCTTCTCCGGCGGCACGCCGAACTTCTCGATCACCTCGTCGCGGCCGATGCGGCGATCCTTCATCGTGTCGTACATCACGACCTTGTCGTTGACGAGCTGCATCAGATCCTTGTCCGATGACACGATCGTCGTGGTCGCGCCGCGCTCGCTGGCGAGCCGCGCATAGGTCGCGATCAGATCGTCGGCCTCGAAGCCGACCTGCTCGAGGCAGGGCAGTTCGAAGGCGCGCACCGCCTCGCGGATCAGCGCGAATTGCGGGATCAGATCGTCGGGCGCCGGCGGCCGGTGCGCCTTGTAGTCGGGGTAGAGCTTGTTGCGGAACGTGATCTCCGACTTGTCGAACACGATCGCCAGATGCGTCGGCCGGTTGTCCTCGGGCATGTCGCGGAGCAGCTTCCACAGCATGTTGCAGAAGCCGAGCACGGCGTTGACCTGCAGCCCGTCGGATTTGCGGTTCAGCGGCGGCAGCGCGTGGTAGGCGCGGAAGATGTAGGACGAGCCGTCGACCAGGAAGACATGGTCGCCCTTCGCCGTGGCCTTGGCGGCAACGGGCTTGGCGGCGGTCTTCGATGCGGGCTTGGCGGGGGCTTTGGAGGCTGTTTTCGGCATGGCCGAAACTTAGGGATTTTTGCGCGGATTGACAGCCTTTGCTGTGTGGATTCTGGGTGTGTCGCACAGCCAAATCGATAAATTCGAGGATGATGCAGGGCGTAGTCCCGTCATCCTGAGGTGCGAGCGCAGCGAGCCTCGAAGGATCGACGGCCACCAGCCGGGGCCGTGCATCCTTCGAGACGCCGCTGCGCGGCTCCTCCAGCGACAAAGGCGAAGCCTTTGCGCGGGGATGACGGGGACGGCACCGGAATGACTACGCCTTGTCGCCGGTCGGCGAGAACAGATAGCCGCCGCCGCGGATGGTGCGGATCACGGACGGCTTGGTCGGGTCGAATTCGATCTTGCGGCGGATGCGCATGATGCGCAGGTCGACGGCGCGGTCGAAGGCCTCCGCGTCGCGCGCATTGGCGAGTTCCAAGAGCCGCTCGCGCGACAGCACCCGCTTCGGGTTGGCCGCGAACACCTTCAGCAGGCCGAATTCGGAGGCCGTCAGCGGATGCTCGTTGCCCTCGTCGTCGCGTAGCGCCTGGGCCTCGAGATCGAGCCATTTGGTGCCGAACCGAACCAGCTGCTCCTTTTCGGCCTTCGCGTTCGCCGGTTCCGGCGCCGCCGCTTTCGCCGGCCCGCTCCGCCGCAGCACCGAGCGGATGCGTGCCATCAGCTCGCGCAATTCGCAGGGCTTGGCCACGTAATCGTCGGCGCCGAGCTCCAGCCCGACCACCCGGTCGATCGGGCTGGCAGTAGCTGTCAGCATGATGACGGGGACGTTGATCTTGCTCTTGAGGTCGCGAATGATCGACAGCCCGTCTTCCTCGGGCATGTTGAGGTCCAGCACCACGAGATCGGGCGTGCAGCCCTCGATCTCCTTGCGCAGGCTCTTGCCGCCGTCGCACAGCGTCACGCCGAAGCCGTGCATCTTGAGGTAATCGCCGACCATTTCTCGGGCCGGCGCCTCATCGTCCACGATGAAGATATGCGGGTTCTGGCTCATGATGTCTCTGTCGCCGGCAGTGTAACCGTAAAGGTCGACCCCTGTCCGGGGCCCGGGCTCTGCGCGGTCACATGGCCGCCATGCATGTCGATGATGCGCTTGACGATGGAAAGGCCGAGCCCGGTCGAGCTTTCGCCCGCGGTCGGCTTGGCCGACAGCCGCTGGAACCGGCCGAACAGCCGGCCGAGATCCTCGGGGCTGAGGCCGGGTCCCTGGTCGGCGATCCGGATCACGGTGTCGTCGCCCTCATGGCTGACCGTGACCGTGATCTTGCCGCCGATCGGCGAGTACTTGATGGCGTTGCTGACGAGGTTGTCGATCGCCTCGCGAATCCGGTCGGCGTCGCACATCGTGACGAATTGCTGCGGCCCCGAGACCGAGATGCTCTGCTGCTTGTTGACCGCCGAGGGCAGATTGGCCTCGGTGACCTCGTTGACCAGGGCCGCGACGTCGACCGGCTCGCGGCGGATGGTGATGTCGAAGGCGTCGGCCATCGCGTCCGAGATCAGATGGTCGACCATCGAGGTCAGCCGCTTGGTCGCGTCCCTTATGTGCTCGACCTGCGATGTGACGTTTTCCTTCGGCGAGCCGGCGCCGATCAGTTCGGTCAGCATCTCGGTGCGGCCGAGGATGACGCCGAGCGGGTTCTTCAGGTCGTGAGCGACGGTGCCGAGGATTTCGTTCTTGAAGCCGTTGGCGCGCTGCAGCCGCAGCCACTGCGCCGAGAGCCGCCGGTTGGCCTGCATCAGCGCGCGGGTGCGCTGCGCGACGCGGTCCTCGAGCTGGGTGTTGGCCTCGTGCAGCTGCTGGTAGAGGATCACATTGTCGAACGCGATCGACAGCCGGCTCGAGAATATCTCGACCAGCGCACGGTCGGTGTCGGAGAGCTGGCGCTCGGCCTGCAGCAGCACCACGACCTCGCGGCCGCTGCCGGTGCGCGAATAGAGCACGCTGCGGTGGTCGGCGAACTCGTTCTTGCGGCGCTGGAATGCTTCCTCCACCATGTGCCGCAGGTCCGGATCGAGCGCCTTCGACGAGGTGGTGCCGATGAAGCGGCTGTAGCAGCCCGAGCAGGCCAGCACCGAGAAATCGGCCGCCGCCGAATTGCCGTCGTCGCGCAGCACCAGAATGCCGGCGCAGTCGACGTTGAGCAGCGAGGCGAGCTGGGTCAGCACGCCCTCGGCCAGCCGCTGCATCGATTTGAAATCGTACAGCGTCGAGGCCGCGTCGATGATGATCTCGAGCCCGCGCCGCGTCTGCACCATGCGCTCGAGCTGCTGGTAGCTGCGCAGCGCGGCGGTCAGCGACGTGAACAGCTTGTCGGCGGTGAGCTCGGTCTTCGCCTTGTAGTCGTTGATGTCGTATTGCACGATGACGCGCCGCTCCGGCGCCTGGCCGGGTTGGCCGGTGCGCAGGATGATGCGCACGGTCTCGTTCTTGATCTCGTTGCGGATGAACTCGACGAGCTCGAGGCCGGCGACGTCGGTCTCCATGATGACGTCGAGCAGCACGGCCGCGATGTCGGGGTTGTCCCGCATCAGCGTGCGGCCTTCGGCCGCAGAGTAGGCCGAGAGGATCTCCAGCGTCGAACCGTTCAGGTTGTAATCGCTCAGCGCGAAACGGGTGCCTTCATGGACGGCGTGATCGTCGTCGATGACGGCGATCTTCCATTTGCGGGCCGACGAGTCCTCCGGGGGGCTCTCGGTATCGTCGATCAGTTGGAGGACATCGTCCTGTTCGGCCATTGACTGGTTCCGTCGGCTGCTGCGTCAGCGATCGTGGGCTCGCCCTTGGCAGCCCCCTTGGCGATCCTGGGCATGATAATGCGAAAAGTGGTGCCTTGTCCTACCCTTGACTCCAGCATCATGCGTCCACCGAGCTGCTGGGTGACGAGGTTATAGACGATGTGGAGGCCAAGGCCCGTACCACCTTCGTTGCGGCGCGTCGTAAAGAACGGGTCGAACGCCTGCCGCTGCACGTCCGGCGTCATGCCCGCCCCGTCGTCTGCGAAGATGATCTCCACATCGTCGGCGCCGCGCCCGCGCGCCGAGATGGTGATGGTGCCGGAGCGGCCATCGGCAAAGGCATGATTGACGGCGTTGAGGAAAAGATTGGTTAAGATCTGCCCATAGGCGCCGGGATAGCCGTCGATCAAGAGCCCCTCGGGCACATCGACCGACAGCGCGATCGCGGCCTTCTTGAGCACCGGCCGCAGGCTCGCCACGATCTGGTCGGTGGATTCGCTCAAGGCAAACTGGCGGCGTTCGGCATGCGATCGGTCGACGGCGACCTGCTTGAACGACTGGATCAGCTCGCCGGCGCGCGTCAGGTTCGAGACCAGTTGCTGCGATGCGTCACGCGAGGCGCGGACGAACTCGTCGAGCCTGGAGCGGCGCAGCGGCTCGGTCTTCAAATCGTTCTCGAACATCTCGCTGCGGCGGGCAAAGCTCGAGGCCACCGTCAGGCTGATGCCGATCGGGTTGTTGACCTCGTGGGCGACGCCGGCAACGAGGCCGCCGAGCGCGGCGAGACGTTCGGCATCGATCAGGTTCTGCTGCGCGGTATTGAGCTCGAGCAGCGCGCTTTCGGCCTCCTCCTTGGCGGTGCGCAGCTCGTCCTCGGTCTTGCGCTTGGCGATCGCGTTTTCGCGGAACACTTCGACCGCGCGCGCCATGGCGCCGACCTCGTCCTTGGCCGACGTGCCCTGCACCGGCCGGTCGAGGTCACCCGAGGTGATGGTGCGCATCGCGGCCATGATCTGCGCCAGCGGCAGCCGGATCGACAGCGCGATCATGACGCCGGCCGACATGATGACGCCGAGGAAGATCACGGCAATCGACAGCACCCGGCGCGAGATCGAGGTCAGCGTCTTGTCGAACGTCTCCTGCGCCTTCTGCTCGCGCTGGCGCATCTTCACCGAGAGATCGTCGATCGCGCCGATCGCATCGGCCTGGCTGGCGTCGATCGAGTTGCGCAGCAGATCGGTGCGGTTGGTGAGCTGCTCGCTGAGCTTGCCGAGCCCGTCGCGCAGCTCGGCGGTCTTGACCTTGAGCCGCGCCAGCGCCATGCGCTGCAGATCGTTCTCGGCCAGATCGGTCATGACGGGAATCGTCCGCTCGATCGTATCGATGTTGCGGCGGGCCTCCTCGGCCGACGAGGAGGCAAGCGAGAGGTAGTAGGCGTTGGCGGCGACCAGCAGCGAGGTGAACGCTTCGCGCGACTTGCCGAGCGCGGGCCAGATCAGTGCATCGCGATGGCCGGTCGCGCCCTCGATGATCGAATAGAGCCCGGCCATGTCCTTGGTCGGCGACAGCACCTGCTCGTCATAGGTCTTGGCGATCCTGGTCTGCACGGTGCGCAGTTCGCCGAAGCCGTCGAGGAAACGGCTGGTGACGCGCTCCAGCTGCTCGACCGAGCCTGACAGCATCGGGTCGGTCGAGGCCCGGTTGGTCAGCGTGCCGAGCACGGCCTCGCGGAGCAGCAGGATTTCAGCGAACAGGTCCGGGCTCGGCTGATTGATGTAGCGATGGATCAGGTTCTGCAGACGGCTGGTCTCGCTTTCGAGCTTGGCCAGGATCTTGTCGGATTCCCGCACCTGGCGGACATCCTCCCAGGCCGAGCCGAGCACCTTCGAGCCGTTCCAGATCAGCACCGCCAGCACGATCACGACCGCGGAGTTGAGCAGGGCGATCGAAAGGATGCGCCAGCGGATCGGGACCGCACGCAGCAACTGGACGATGCGGAAACGGCCCTGCGGCCCGAAGGCCGCCCGCCGTCGCACAGTCCCGTCCTGCTCTGGTGCGTCCAAGATCCGGTTACTCCATGTTGCGGATGCGTTCGATCAGCGCTGATATCGCAGGATCGCGCTCGGCCCCGGCGTAGATGCCGGCCATCGCGGCTTCGAACGGCTTGCGGTCGATGTCGGTCACGATCTTGACGCCGGCCAGCTCCGCCTGCTGGCGCGAGCGCTCCTCGAGGTCCCGCCATCTCTCGCGCATGTAGGCGCTGGAGCGTTGCGCGGCCTCGCGGAAGATCGCCTGCTCCTCCGCCGAGAGGCTGGCCCAGGCCTTTTGCGACATCAGCAGCACGTCCGGACTGAAAGTGTGCCGGGTCAGCGTGTAGTAGCCGGCATATTTGTAGTGACCGGTGGTGACGAAGGACGCCCAGTTGTTCTCGGCGCCGTCGATCAGCCCGGTGGCGAATCCGGTCAGCACCTGGCCGTAGGGCATCTGGACCGGCTGGGCGCCGAGCGCGCGCACCATGTCCGACATCCGTTCGGATTGCTGCACGCGCACCCGCAGTCCCTTGAGGTCGTCGAGCGAACGCACCGGGCGCACGCTGTTATAGATCGAGCGGGCGCCGGAATCGTAGAAGGCCAGCCCGACGAAGCCGTGATCCCCGAGACTGTTCAGGATATCGCTGCCGATCGGTCCATCCAGCACGGTTTGCAGGTGTTCGGGCGATCGAAACAGGAACGGCATTGCCAGCACGTTGACCGACGGCACCATTGTCCCGATCAGCGCGACATTGGTCCGGTTCAAGTCGATGGCGCCGGCCCGGGTCTGCTCCAGCGTCTCCTTCTCCTCACCGAGCTGGCGGGAATGGAAGACCACGATGCGGTGCCGGCCGGCGGTGCGTTCGGCGATCAGACGGTCCATGTAATTCAGCGCTTGGACGGTCGGATAGTCCTCATTCTGGGTATCGGCGGTCCGGAATTCGCGCGCAAAAACGCTCGCCGGGACCGCTGCCCATGACAGCGCGACGGCAAGCATCGTTATCCGCGAAAGGCCGGCGCGGCGGTACACAGGCTACTATTCCCCTTGTGAATTGTGTCCTGGGCGGGAAGAAAAGGTTCAACGCATTTTTAGCAGAATGGCGCTGGTTCGCCATCGGCCAAACGTTAAATCCGCGGTGCAACCTGCGGTGTCGGTTGAATCTGCGGTTGTAGCGCCTTATGAGGGCATGTTGGCATCCGGGAACGGCTCGTCGTGAAGTTCGCTTTGAAGCCCCTGTACCTCGTCGTCGCGGCTCTTCTGCTTGTGTCGCCGGCGCGGGCGGCCACCGAGATCATGTGGTGGCACGCGATGTCGGGCGAGCTCGGCAAGCAGCTCGAGAAGCTTGCCGCCGATTTCAACGCCTCGCAATCCGACTACCGGATCGTGCCCGCCTACAAGGGCAACTATACCGAGACCGTCACCGCGGCGATCTTCGCCTTCCGATCGCGCAGCCAGCCGGCGATCGTTCAGGTCAACGAGATCGCGACCGCAACCATGATGGCGGCCCGCGGCGCGATCTATCCGGTGTTCGAGCTGATGCGCGATCAGTCCGAGGCATTCGCGCCGTCGGCCTATCTGCCCGCGGTGGCCGGCTACTATGCCGATGTCGACGGCAACATGCTGTCGTTCCCCTTCAATGCCTCGACGCCGATCCTCTACTACAACAAGGATATGTTCCGGTCCGCCGGGCTCGATCCGAGTGTGCCGCCCAGGACCTGGCCGGAGCTCGGCGTCGTGGCCAAGCGGCTGCGCGCGGCGGGCGCGATGTGCGGCGTGACCACGTCGTGGCCGTCCTGGATCAATGTCGAGAACTTCTCCGCCTTCCAGAATCTGCCGATCGCGACCAAGGCCAACGGGTTTTCCGGGCTGGACGCCCAACTGATCTTCAACAATCCGCTGGTGGTGCGCCACATCGCGCAGCTCGCGCAGTGGCAGGCCGACAAGACCTTCGACTATAGCGGCCGCGGGCAGGCGGCCGAGCCGCGCTTCCAGAAAGGGGAGTGCGGCATCTTCATCGGCTCGTCGGGCACGCGCGCCGACATCAAGGCCAATTCCAAATTCGAGGTCGGCTACGGCATGATGCCGTACGAACCCGACGTGCAGGGCGCGCCGCAGAACTCGATCATCGGCGGCGCGACGCTGTGGGTGCTGCGCGACCGGCCGCGCGCCGAATATGCCGGCGTGGCGAAGTTCTTCGCCTATCTGTCGCGGCCGGAGGTGCAGGCCACCTGGCACCAGAACACGGGCTACCTGCCGATCACCCGCGCCGCATTCGATCTGACCCGCGCGCAGGGTTTCTACGATCGCAATCCCGGCGCCTCGATCTCGATCGAGGAGGTGACGCTGAAGCCGCCGACCGACCATTCGAAGGGCATCCGCCTCGGCTCGTTCGTCCTGATCCGCGACGTGATCGAGGAGGAGCTCGAGCAGGTGTTCGCCGGCAAGCGTTCGGCGCAAGCCGCGATGGACAACGCCGTCGAGCGCGGCAACCGCCTCTTGCGCCAGTTCGAGCGCGCCAATCCGGATAGGTGAGGGGCATCAAGACTGCTCAACTGTTTCTCCGTCATCCTGAGGAGCCGCGAAGCGGCGTCTCGAGGGATCGACGGCCACCAGTCGGGCCGATTCATCCTTCGAGGCTCGCTCCGCTCGCACCTCAGGATGACGGGGATGGATTGGGCGACGAGATTCCTTGAAATGATATCCCTTCCTTCCCTCACCAACTACGATTCCTACCGCGCCTGGCGCAGCGGCACGTCGCGCTGGTTGCCGGTCGCGCGCGATATTGCTGATGGCCACGGGCTGTCGTGCGTCGCGCCGCATGTGTTCTCGACCGGCACCAATCTGGTTGTCGGGCTGGACGATAACCTGATCCTCAAACTCTTCCCGCCGTTTCTGCGCCCGCAATTCGTGTCCGAGCGCGGCGCGCTTGCCGAGTTGCGCGGACGGCTCGGCATTCCGATTCCCGATCTTGTCGCGGAGGGCGAACGCGACGGCTGGCCGTATCTCGTCATCACTCGCCTGTCCGGCACCGTCGGCTCGGAGGTCTGGCCATCCCTGTCGGAAGCCGAGCGCGAGCGCGTGCTCGCCGAGATCGGGGCCGTGATTGCCGAGGTGCAGCGCGTGCCGCCCGGCAGCCTGCGCGCGATCGAGCCGCGCTGGGAGGCCTTCATGCGCGGGCAGATCGCGCAGTGCCGGGCGCGCCATGAGCGGCTCGGCCTGCCCAAAAAATTCCTCACCTCGCTCGACGATCTCCTGCGTGACGCCGCTGAGTTGATCCCGATGAACGCGCCGCCGGTGATCCTGACCGGCGAGTACATTCCGGAGAACTTTCTGCTCGGGCGCCGGGCCGACGGCTGGCACGTCGCCGGCCTGTTCGACTTCGGCGACGTCCGGGCCGGCTGGGGCGAGTACGACCTGCTCGGTCCCGGCGCCTTCATGGCCGCCGGGCATCCGCGCCGGGTGCGCAGCCTGTTCGACGGCTTCGGCATCTCGCGCACTGATGTGACGTTCACGCTGAAGCGGCGGCTGATGGCGCTCTTGATGCTGCACTCTGCCAGCGATCCGCTCCGGCACATCTGCATCGACGGCTGGCCGGACCGGGTCGACGACTTCGTGCAATTGCAGGAGCTGATCTGGCCGGATTAGCGCGCTTCAGCGCGCGGCCTCTATTGCCGGCCACAAAGCAAGCAGAAGCCGTTTCATGCTCATCTATTGAGCATATAGCCTGTCTTTGTATGCAATTGGCGATCTGAGATTTTGCCCGACCGGGATACCGGCCGACGTTTTACCTCGCTCCGGCAAGGCATTAGCAGGACATAAGATTTCGTTAAGGGTTGGCACAATCCTTGCGATCTGAGTTCCAAGGCCGTTTCCCAGGGCGTTGGAGCATCACATGAAGCGTCGCGATTTCCTCAAATCGGTGTCCGGGCTGGCCGCGGGGGCGCTGGCGCCGACCGCGCCCGCGATCTGGTCGCCGGCCAAGGCCGACGCGCGCTCCGAGACGCTGCTCATCGTCTCCGAAGGCGGTCCCAACAATCTCGATATCCACGGCGTCGGCACCAACGTGCCGGGCTACGAGGTGTCGTGGAATTGCTACGACCGCCTGATCAGTCACGAGATGAAGAGCGGTCCGGGCGGCGTGCCCTATTACGACCGCGACAAGTTCAAGCCTGAGCTCGCCGAGGACATCAACATCGGCGACATGTCGGTCACCTTCAAGCTGCGCAAGAACGCCAAATTCCATGACGGCACGCCTGTCACGGCGAAGGACGTCAAATGGTCGCTCGACCGTGCCGTCTCTGTCGGCGGCTTTCCGACCTTCCAGATGAGCGCGGGCTCGTTGACCAAGCCCGAGCAGTTCGTGGTCGTCGATGATTATACGGTGCGCGTCGACTTCCTCAGGAAGGACAAGCTGACGATCCCCGACCTCGCTGTCATCGTGCCCTGCGTCGTCAACTCCGAACTCGTGAAGAAGAACGCCAGCGAGAAGGATCCGTGGGGCCTCGAATTCACCAAGCAGCAGACCGCGGGCTCCGGCGCCTACAAGGTGACCAAATGGACCGCCGGCACCGAAGTCGTCATGGAACGCAACGACGAGTGGGTCTGCGGCCCGTTGCCGAAGATCAAGCGCGTGATCTGGCGCATGGTGCCGCAGGCCGGCAACCGCCGAGCGCTGCTCGAGCGCGGCGATGCCGACATCTCCTATGAGCTGCCGTTCAAGGACTTCCAGGAGATGAAGGCGAGCGGCAAGCTCAACGTGGTCTCGCTGCCGTTCTCCAACGGCATCCAGTATATCGGCATGAACGTGACCAAGCCGCCGTTCGACAATCCCAAGGTACGGCAGGCGATGGCCTACGCGATGCCGTATCAGAAGATCATGGATGCGGTGCTGTTCGGTCTCGCCAACCCGATGTTCGGCGCGGCCAAGGACAAGCCGACCGAGGTCGCCTGGCCGCAGCCGACCAAGTATTTTACCGACATGGAGAAGGCCAAGGCGCTGCTCGCGGAGGCCGGCTACGCCAACGGTTTCGAGACCACGATCTCGTTCGACCTGAATTTCGCAGGTGTCAACGAGCCGCTTTGCGTGCTGGTGCAGGAGAGTCTGGCGCAGCTCGGCATCAAGACCACCATCAACAAGGTGCCCGGCGCCAATTGGCGCACCGAGCTCACCAAGAAGGAAATGCCGCTGTTCACCAACGTGTTCTCGGGCTGGCTCGATTACCCCGAGTACTTCTTCTACTGGTGCTATCACGGCAACAATTCGATCTTCAACACGATGAGCTACAAATCGCCCGAGATGGACAAGCTCATCGACGGCGCACGCATTGCCGCCGCGAATGGTGACACCGCGGCCTACGACGCCGACGTCAAGGGTTTCGTCGATCTCGCCTTCGCCGACATCCCGCGCATCCCGCTCTATCAGCCCTTCGTCAACGTCGCGATGCAGAAGAACGTGACGGGCTACCAATACTGGTTCCACCGCCGCCTCGATTATCGCGCGATGGCGAAGGGGTGAGGCGCTCATGCTTGCGATGATCGGCAAGCGGCTGCTGTTCGCGATCCCGTCGCTGATCGGGGTCGTGATCGTGACGTTCCTTTTGACGCGTGCGCTGCCGGGCGATCCCGCGGCGTATTTTGCTGGCCCCGCGGCCACCAAGGAGGCGGTCGACCAGATCCGGAAGAAGCTCGGCTTCGACAAGCCGCTGATCGAGCAGTTCGTCCGCTACACCAACGATCTCGCCCATGGCGATCTCGGCACATCGCTCACCACCGGCCAGCCGGTGGCGGCCGAGCTGCGCAACCGCCTGCCGGCGTCGGCCGAGCTCACTCTGCTCGGCCTCGTCGTCTCCATCGTGATCGCGATCCCGCTCGGCGTGCTGGCGGCGACGCGGCCGGGCTCCTGGATCGACCATCTCTGCCGCGTCACCACCACGGCCGGCGTGTCGCTGCCGGTGTTCTTCACCGGGCTCGTGCTGGTCTATCTGTTCTACTTCCGGCTCGGCTGGTCGCCGGCGCCGCTCGGCCGGCTCGACGTGTTCGCTAGCGCACCGCCGACCGTCACCGGCTTCTATCTCGTCGACACGCTGATCGCGCGAGACTTCGAGGCGTTTCGTTCCGCGCTCAGCCAATTGATCCTGCCGGCGGTGACGCTCGCGATCTTCTCGCTGGCGCCGATCGCGCGGATGACGCGGGCCTCGATGCTGGCGGTGCTGGCGTCCGACTTCGTCCGCACCGCGCGTGCCAGCGGCCTGTCGCCCGGCAAGGTGATCGTCACCTACGCCTTCCGCAACGCGATGCTGCCGGTCATCACCACGCTCAGCATGGTGTTCTCGTTCCTGCTTGGCGCCAATGTGCTGGTGGAAAAGGTGTTCGCCTGGCCCGGCATCGGCTCCTACGCGGTCGAGGCGCTGATCGCATCCGACTTCGCGCCGGTGCAGGGCTTCGTGCTGACCATGGCGGTCATGTACGTGCTGCTCAATCTGGTGATCGACATCCTCTACGGCGTGATCGATCCCCGCGTCAGGCTGGAGGGCTAGAGCATGAGCACCGTAGCTCCAACCGTCGAACCCGCAGGACCCGCCCGCACGTCGGGGCTTGCCGCTGCTTTTGAGCAGACCCGCTACGTCTTGAGCGAAAACAAGGTCACCGGCTTTGCCTTCGCGCTGCTGGTCCTGATCCTGTTTGCCGCGCTGTTCGGGCCCTACGTGGTGCCGTACGACCCGCTCGCCTCCGACACCGCGGCTGCATTGAAGCCGCCGTCCGCCGCGCACTGGTTCGGCACCGATCAGCTCGGCCGCGACATCTTCAGCCGCGTCATCGTCGCGACGCGGCTCGACACCTTCATCGCGGTCGCCTCCGTCGTGCTGGTGTTCCTGATGGGCGGGCTGGCCGGCATCGCCGCCGGCTATTTCGGCGGCTGGACCGACCGCATCGTCGGCCGCATCGCCGACACCATCATGGCGTTTCCGCTGTTCGTGCTGGCGATGGGCATCGTCGCGGCGCTCGGCAACACCGTGCAGAACATCATCATCGCGACCGCGATCGTGAACTTCCCGCTCTATGCCCGCGTCGCACGCGCAGAAGCAAACGTCCGCCGCAATGCCGGCTTCGTGCAGGCGGCGCGGCTGTCCGGCAACGGCGAGTACCGCATTCTGCTCGGGCACATCCTGCCCAACATCATGCCGATCATGATCGTGCAGATGTCGCTGACCATGGGCTATGCGATCCTCAACGCCGCGGGCCTGTCCTTCATCGGGCTCGGCGTCCGGCCGCCGACCGCGGAGTGGGGCATCATGGTCGCCGAGGGCGCAGGCTTCATGGTGTCGGGCGAGTGGTGGATCGCGCTGTTCCCGGGCCTGGCGCTGATGATCGCGGTGTTCTGCTTCAACCTGCTCGGCGACGGTCTGCGCGACATCGTCGACCCGCAGCGGAGGACGTGATGATGTGGACCTGGCTAACGCATGCGCGCTTTCTTCGCCTCTCCCCGCGTGCGGGGAGAGGCCGGGCCGCGTTAGCGGACCGGGTGAGGGGGGCGCTCCGCGCACTCCTCAGCCAGTTGTACGTGCCGATAGATGCCCCTCACCCCAACCCTCTCCCCGCAAGAGCGGGGCGAGGGGGCGCACTGGACAGGCGGAGAACATGATGCCTGTCCCGGTCCGGTGCCGTGCTACCGCTCCGCTCCTTTGCATGGGGTTGTTTTGCGGATTTTTGGATGACGCACCGCATGAGGGGAGGTGCGCATGACCGCCCAGCCGCTGCTCGACGTCAGCGACCTCACGGTCGAGTTCACCACCCGCCGCGGCATCGTCAAGGCGGTGCAGCACGTCGACATATCGGTCGGCAAGGGCGAGACCGTCGGCATCGTCGGCGAGTCCGGCTCCGGCAAGTCGGTAACCTCCTATGCCGTGATGCGCATCCTCGATCGCGCCGGCCGGATCGCCGAGGGCTCGGTGATGTTCTCCGGCATCGACGTCAAGTCGGCCTCGGAGAGCCAGATGCGCGATCTGCGCGGCCGCGAAGTCTCGATGATCTTCCAGAATCCGCGCGCCGCGCTCAATCCGATCCGCAAGGTCGGTCACCAGATCGAGGACGTGCTGCGCCAGCATGTGCAGCAGGCGCAGGTCACCGATCGCGGCGAGACGGCGATCGAGGCGCTGGAGCGGGTCAAGATCGCGCGCGCACGCGAGCGCTACCACGCCTATCCGTTCGAGCTGTCCGGCGGCATGTGCCAGCGCGTCGTCATCGCGCTGGCGCTGGCCTGCAATCCGCAGCTTCTGATCGCCGACGAGCCGACCACCGGCCTCGACGTCACCACCCAGAAGGCGGTGATGGACCTGATCGTCGAGCTGACCCGGCGCCGGGCGATGTCGACGATCCTGATCACGCATGATCTCGGCCTCGCCGCCGCCTATTGCGACCGCGTCGTGGTGATGGAGAAGGGCCGCGTGGTCGAGACCGCCGTCTCGGCCGACATCTTCGCCGCGCCCCGGCATGCCTACACCCGGAAGCTGATGCGCGCGACGCCGCGGCTCGGGGTGTCGCTCCGGGATCTGTTGCCGGAGGAGGATTCGCTTGCCTCTCCCCGCGTGCGGGGAGAGGCCGACACGCTCGGCAGCGCACTCGCGCGCAAGAGCGTGGCGGGTGAGGGGGACCCTCCACGGGCCGTGCCTGCGGATGCGGCCCCTCACCCCAACCCTCTCCCCGTAAAGAGCGGGGAGAGGGGGCGGATGGAGCCTCTCCTATCAGTCGAAAAGCTCGTCAAGGAATACCCGCGCCAGGGCGCGGGCGGGATGCTGGCAAAGTTGTTCGGGCGCAAGCCGCCGGTCGAGGAAGAGACCTTCCGTGCGGTCGACGGTATCAGCTTCTCGATCGATCATGGCGAGAGTGTCGGGCTGGTCGGCGAATCCGGCTGCGGCAAGTCGACGACGTCGATGATGGTGATGCGGCTGCTGGACCAGACCTCCGGCCGCATCATGTTCGACGGCGAGGACATCGGCGGCATCACGCCGCAGTCGTTCGCGCGGCTGCCGCGGCGCAGCCAGATCCAGATGGTGTTTCAGGATCCGACCGACAGCCTCAATCCGCGCTTCACCGCGGCGCGCGCCATCGCGGATCCGATCATGCAGCTGGGTGACATCAGCGGGCGCGACGCGCTCCGCGCCCGCTGTGAGGAGCTCGCGCGGCTGGTCGGCCTGCCGGTCAATCTGTTGGACCGCTTCCCGCACCAGCTCTCCGGCGGCCAGAAGGCCCGCGTCGGCATCGCACGCGCCATCGCGCTGCACCCGAAGCTCGTCATCCTCGACGAGCCGACCGCGGCACTTGATGTCTCGGTGCAGGCGGTGGTGCTCAATTTGCTGCAGGACCTCAAGCATTCGATGGGCATGAGCTATTTGTTCGTGTCGCACGACCTCAACGTCGTACGTCTGCTGTGTGATCGCGTCATCGTGATGCGCGCCGGTCGCATCGTGGAGCAGGGCACATCCGAACACGTCTTGGGCAATCCGCAGGATGCCTATACAAGGGAGCTGCTGACGGCGATCCCGCATCCGCCGCTGCCGGTGTCTTGACGCATGATCCGGAAAAGTGGGGACCGGTTTTCCTCGCGACAAACGCGGAATGCGTTTGCGCGGAGATCATGCGCAAAATCGTTATTGGGAGCGAAATGACCGATCATCTCGACGACTATATGAACGCCGTCGCCGGCGCGATGGCGTTGCCGCTGGAGGACGCGTGGCGTCCGGCGGTGCGCGCCAATCTCGACGTCTCGCTGCGACTGGCGCGGCTGGTCGATGATTTCCCGCTGCCGGACGACGTCGTGTCGGCCGCCGTCTATTCGACCTGAGACCCCGATGTCCGAAACTCCCGCTTCCATGTCGGCCGCCGAGATCGCGCAGGCCGTATCGAGCCGCAAGATCACGGCTCTTGCCGCGACCGAGGCTGCGCTGGCGCGCATCGCCGCGCATGACAAGGTCCTCAATGCCTTCACCGACGTCACCGCCGATCGCGCGCGCGCCAGGGCCAGCGCGGTCGATGCCGCGATCGCCGCCGGTCAACCGGTCGGCCCGCTCGCCGGCGTGCCGTTCGCGGTCAAGAACCTGTTCGATGTGCAGGGCCTTCCGACCAGCGCCGGCTCGAAGATCAACCGCGATCTGCCGCCGTCGCCGCGCGATGCGACGCTGATCGAGCGGATGGAAGCGGCCGGTGCGGTGCTGGTCGGCGCGCTCAACATGGGCGAATACGCCTACGACTTCACCGGCGAGAATGTGCATGACGGCCCGTCGCGCAATCCGCATGATCCGGCGCGGATGACCGGCGGCTCCTCCGGCGGCTCGGGCAGCGCCGTCGGCGGCGCGCTGGTGCCGATCGCGCTCGGCTCCGATACCAACGGCTCGATCCGCGTGCCGTCGTCATTCTGCGGCACGTTCGGTTTGAAGCCGACCTACGGCCGGCTGTCGCGCGCGCGGTCCTATCCGTTCGTCGCCAGCCTCGATCATCTCGGCCCGCTGGCGCGCAGCGTGAAGGACCTCGCGCTCGCCTACGACGCCATGCAGGGGCCTGATGCCGATGATCCGGCCTGCATTGTGCAGTCGGTCGAGCCGACCGTGCCGTTGCTTGCCAACGATATTGGCGGGTTGCGGGTTGCGATCGCCGGCGGCTATTTCCAGCAAAATCTGTTTCCGGAGGCGGCAGAGGCGGTCGCGCGTGTCGCGAAGGCGCTCGGTGCCGCGCGGATCGTGGAGCTTCCCGAAGCTGCGCGCGCTCGCGCCGCGGCCTACATCATCACCACGACCGAGGGTGCTGCGCTGCATCTCGATCGCCTGCGCAAGCGTCCCAACGATTTCGATCCGGCGGTGCGCGACCGTCTCATTGCGGGCGCGATGGTCCCGGCGGTCTATGTCGACAAGGCGCAGAAATTCCGCCGCTGGTATCGCGCGAAGGTGCTGGAGCTGTTCCAGTCGGTCGACGTGATCCTGGCGCCGGCGACGCCGTGCACCGCGCCGAAGATCGGTCAGGCCAGTTTCACGCTCGACGGCGTCGAGCTTCCGGTGCGCGCCAATATCGGCATCCACACCCAGCCGATCTCCTTCATCGGTCTGCCGGTGGTCGCCGTGCCGGTGCCGCTTGAGCCGCTGCCGATCGGCGTGCAGATCATCGCGGCGCCCTGGCGCGAGGACGTCGCGCTGCGGGTCGCCTATGCGCTGGAACAGATGGGCGTTGCGGCCGCGCCGGCGCCGAGAGGACTCTGATATGGAAATCGATATTCCCGACGTCGTCGCCGAGGTCACCGCGCAGTTCCAGCGATATGAGAGAGCGCTGGTCTCGAACGATGTTGCGGTGCTCGACGAGCTGTTCCGCGACGACCGCCGCACGCTGCGTTACGGCATTGGCGAGAACCTCTATGGCTATGCCGAGATCATGGCGTTTCGCGCCGGGCGCTCGCCGGTCGGGCTGATGCGCAAGATCGAGCGGACCGTGATCACGACCTATGGCCGCGACACCGCGATCGCCTCGACGCTGTTCTACCGGGACAGCGCGCCGGGTAGAGTGGGGCGGCAGATGCAGACGTGGATTCGCTTCCCCGAGGGCTGGAGAATCGTCGCCGCCCATGTCAGCGTCATCGACGAACCCAAAGGTGCTTGAAGGGCGCTTGAGGATGAGCCTGGAAGATCTGCCGCAGGGCGCAGAATCCGAGATGACGGTGCGCCGCATCGATCGGCCGTCGTCGCTGGTCGACAAGGTTACCCGTGCCGAAGAGCTGCGGCTGCAACTCGCCGACGAGATCGTGCGTGGCACGCTGCCGCCGGGGGCCGGGCTCGATGAAACCGACCTTGCGCGGCGCTTCAACGTCTCGCGCACCCCGGTGCGCGAAGCGCTGCGGCAGCTTGCCGCCAGCGGCCTGATCGATGCCCGAGCGCATCGCGGCGCCGTGGTGGCGCGGCCCTCGCTTGAACGGCTCACCGGCATGTTCGAGGCGATGGCCGAGCTGGAGGCGATCTGTGCCGGCCTCGCCGCCGAGCGGATGACGGCGGCGGAGCGCCACGCGCTGGAAGCGATCCACGAGGAGTTGCGGGTGCTGAGCTACACCGGCAATCCCGAGCGCTTCCATGAGGTCAATGAGCGCTTCCACAACGCGATCTATGCCGGGTCGCAGAACGCCTACATCGCCGAGATCACCTTGGCGACGCGGGTGCGCGTGCAGCCGTTCCGCCGCGCCCAGTTCCGCAACCTCGGCCGTCTGGCAAAATCCCACGCCGAGCACGACCGCGTCGTCGTCGCCATCATGCGCGGCGACAAGACAGGCGCCGCCGCGGCGATGCGCGCCCATATCGAGCAGGTGCGCGGGGAGTACGAGACCTACGCGGTGTCGGTGTAGCTTCTCCTTAGCTCTCCCCCGAGAGAGCGGGGCGAGGGAGTGCGCCGCCGGAGCGGCTAGGCTTTCGCCCTCTCCGCCATGAATGCGCGCCAGCCGCCATAGGCGGAAATGTCCTTCGCGCCCTGGATCGCGGCGGGCTCGACGATGAAGCCCTTGGCCTGCCGTCCGTCGGCGAGCCTGATCGTGCCGATCGACAGCGGCGGCGGGATCGCGGCGACAAATTTTCCGAATGCTGCCGGTGACATCGCCCACAGTTCGAGCTTGATCGCTGCGCCGGCACCGGCCTCGATGCGCAGCATGCCGGGCTTCGGCGGCGTGGTGTCGAGCGCGTAGAGCCTGTAGTCCGGTGCGGTGACCGCCTCTTCCAGCAGGCGCGCATCGAGCGTCGTCAGCTCGTGGTTCAGCGCCATGCCGGAGAGATGCGCACCGACCACCGCGATGGTGATGTCGTCGGAGCCGGCCTGCGTCGGCGCGACGGTGAGCGGCGGCTGCGGAAGTGAATTGGCGCCGAGTGTAAGTCCGGTGTCGGCGTGAAACACGCGGCCGATGCCGGCAAGCTCGGCGTCGCGGCCGGCGCGCGCGAGCAGCGTGATGCCGAACGGCGCGCCGTCGGGCCGCATCGCTGCCGGCAGCGCCAGGCCGCACATATCGAGCAGGTTGACGAAATTGGTGTAGGTGCCGAGCCGCGAGTTCAGCTCGATCGGATTGGCGAGCACGTCAGCGGTAGAATACACGGTCGGGGCGGTCGGCAGCACGATCGCATCGAGTTGCGCAAGGCTGCGCTCGGCGATGCGGCGCAGCGCCTCGAGGCGGTACAGCGCCGAGAAGGTGTCCGCAGCGGTGGGGCGCGATCCGCCGACGGTGATCTCGCGCGTCACCGGATGGACCGCCTCGGGCGACGACGCGAGCAGGTCGCGGATCACGAGATACCGTTCCGCCACCCACGGGCCCTCATAGAGCAGCCGCGCGGTCTCGTAGAACGGCGCGAGGTCGAACTCGACGAGGTTGGCGCCGAGCGCCTGCCAGCGCTTGCACGCCTCGCCATAGGCCTCCTCGGCCTCGCGATCGCCGAAGAATTTCAACTGGCCGGTTTGGGGAATGCCGAGCTTCAGCTTGGCCGGAAAGCTCGCCAGCGGGGCCAGCGCCCGGTCGCGCGAATACGGATCGGACTGATCGGGCCCGGACATGACGGCGAGCGCGGCCAGCGCGTCGTCGGCGGTGAGCGAGAAGATCGAGACGCAGTCGAGCGTCCGGCACGCCGGCACGACTCCGGTGGTCGAGATCAGCCCAAGGCTCGGCTTGAGCCCGACGATGTTGTTGAGCATCGCCGGCACGCGGCCGCTGCCCGCGGTGTCGGTGCCGAGCGACAGCGGCACCAGGCCCGCGGAGACCGCGACCGCGGAGCCCGAGCTCGACCCGCCCGGCACCAGATCGCCGCGCACCGGGTTCCTGGGAATGCCGTAGGGCGAGCGCACGCCGACCAGGCCGGTGGCGAACTGGTCGAGATTGGTCTTGCCGATGATGATGGCGCCGGCCGCGCGCAGTTTGGCGACCGCGGTGGAATCCCGCGCGGGCAGATAGGAGAACGCCGGGCAGGCGGCGGTGGTCGGCAGGCCCGCGACATCGATATTGTCCTTCACCGCGACCGGCACGCTATAGAGCGGCAACGTCGGATCGGCGAGCCGCCCGGCCTCGGCAAGCGCATCCTTCTCGTCGCGCAGGCTGATGAAGATGGCGGGGTCGTTGTGCTCGCGGATGCGCTGGTAGCTGCGCGCCACGGTTTGGGCCGGCGTCATGGTCCCGGCGCGGTGCGCGGCGACGATCGCGGCGACAGTTTCAGTCACGTGCTTGGCCTCATCTCGTGAGCGGGAGGCGTCGGATGCCATCCGCAAGGGAATTGCAGCCTGGTCGAAGCAAGCAATGTGCCATTGTGTACAATTCACCCGCGTCCGTCGCGCGGCGGATTATTGCACAATATCAGTTGCTTGAAATGCTCGTCGGGAACGGACGTAGGCCGGTATGAGAGAGTATCTGCCCAATTTAAAGGCAAATCCGGTCAAGCCGAAATCTCGGTCGAAAGGTCAGGTGAAGGAGGCGAGGATGCGCAACAAATGCTCGCGGTTTTCCTTGCCGATCTTCTCGGCCACATGCCGCTCATGCTCGGCGGCGAGCCGCTTGAACTGCGCCAGCGCGGTCTTGCCGCGCGCCGTCAGATGCAGCGCATGGGAGCGGCGGTCGGTCGCGGAGGGGACGCGGCTGACGAAGTCGCGGTCTTCCAGGCTGTCGAGCAGATGCACCAGCCGCGCGCGCTCGATCCCGAGCCGCTTTGCCACCGCCATCTGGCTGAGGCCCGGATTGGTCCCGATCACGGTCATCACCGAATACTGGGTTGGACGGATATCGACCGTCGCCAGCGTCTTGATGAAGTCCTGAAAGATCCAGAGCTGGAAGCGCCGCACCGCATAGCCGGCGTGACCGACCAGCGCGTCGAGGCCGATGTCGTCGCCGGCCTCGCCGCCGGGCGCCCCGCCATTTGCTCCATGCGATCGGGGGCGGCGGATTGCTGCTACCGTTCCTGCCGCCTTGCGCGATGTCTTTTGCTGGCTCGCCATGAGCTCAGGCTAGCGCGCCCAAGGCGAGAGGGAAAGATTGTTGTTGACGACAACAATTGATGTCCGCAACATTATCACCAAAGAACCCGGCCAGGACCGCGGCGCCGCACCATGTTGCGGCGCAATCCCGCAAAGACACGGGCGAGGAGGAAACCATGACGATGGCCGCCGCCGGCGGAGACAATCCGAGCAGCCTGTTTGCGACGCCCGCGATCGTTGCGGATCGCCGCGACGACGGCAGCATCCTGGTTCGCTCCACCACGCCGCTGAGGCAAGGCGCCCGCTGCGTCGGCGACTGGCTGGAGCATTGGGCGCGGCAGGCGCCGGATCGCATCTTTCTCGGCGAGCGCGCCAATGCCGATGCGCCCTGGAGCACCGTCAGCTATCGCGACGCGCTCGGCATCGTGCGGCGGGCCGCATCGTGGGTGCTGGCGCAAGGGCTGAGCACGGAACGTCCACTCGTCATCCTCTCCGACAACGGCATCGATCACGCGTTGTTCGCGCTCGCCGCGCAGCATGTCGGCGTGCCCTCGGCCGCGATCTCGCCGGCCTATTCCTTGATGTCGAAAGACTTCGACAAGCTGAAGAGCATGATCGAGCTGCTCGACCCCGGCGCGATCTACGTCGCAAGCACAAGGCCGTTCGCGGCGGCGCTTGCCGCAATCAAGTCGCTGCATCGCGCAACCATCGTCAGCGGCAATCCGGACGACGCCGACGCATTGTCGTTCCGTACCGTCGCTGCCACGCCGGAAGCGCCCGGGGTCGCCAAGGCGTTCGCGGCGGTGACGGCGGACACGATCGCAAAATTCCTGTTCACCTCGGGCTCGACGGGCACGCCGAAGGCCGTGATCAACACCCAGCGCATGCTGACCTCGAGCCAGCAAGCCAAGGCGCAGACCTGGACGTTCCTGGAGCAAGCGGGCGAGGAACTGGTGATCCTGGACTGGCTGCCGTGGAGCCACACCTTCGGCGCCAACCACAACTTCAACCTGGTGCTGCGCAACGGCGGCACGCTCTATATCGACGGCGGCAAGCCGGCGCCCGGGCTGTTCGCGACCTCGCTGGCCAACCTGCGCAGCGTGGTGCCGACGGTCTATTTCAACGTGCCGCGCGGCTTCGACATGCTGATCGCGGCGCTGCGCACCGACGACGAACTGCGCAGAAAATTCTTCGAGGGCACCAAATTCGCCTTCTATGCCGGCGCGGCGCTGCCGCAGAATCTGTGGGACGCGCTGGAGGACTTGTCGTTGCGGACGGTCGGCCGCCGGCTGCCGATGGTGTCGGCCTGGGGTTCGACCGAGACCTCGCCGCTCGCGACCGATTGCCACTTCCTGGCCAAGCGCTCCGGCAATATCGGCGTGCCGATCCCCGGCACCGAGCTCAAGCTGGTGCCGTCGGGCGACAAGCTCGAGGTGCGCGTGCGCGGGCCCAACGTCACGCCGGGCTACTGGAAGGCGCCCGAGCTGACCGCTGAGGCCTTCGATGCCGAGGGTTTTTACAAGATCGGCGACGCCGTCACCTTCGCCGATCCCGCACGGCCCGATCTCGGCCTGTTCTTCGACGGCCGCGTGGCGGAGGATTTCAAGCTCAATTCCGGCACCTGGGTCAGCGTCGGCACCTTGCGCGTCGCCGGCATCACGGCGCTGGCGCCGCTCGCGCAAGACATCGTCGTCACCGGCCATGGCCGCGACGAGGTGCGCTTCCTGGTGTTCCCGAACCTCGCCGCCTGCCGTTCGCTGGCAGGGCTGCCCGAGGGCGCCGATCCGCGGGAGGTGATCGGCCATCCGGCGGTTCGTGCTGCGGTTGGGCGGGGGCTGGCGACGCTGAAGGCGCAAGGCGGCCATTCCTCCGGCCATGCCACGCGCGCGTTGCTGCTGGCCGAGCCTGCCTCGGTCGACGGCGGGGAGATCACCGACAAGGGCTACATCAACCAGCGCGCCGTGCTGACGCGCCGCGCCGCAGCAGTGGCGGTATTGGAGGACGACGGGTCGGGTGAGGCGATCGCCTGCGCGGGCGTGTGAGGCGATTTGTGCATCTGACGCGCCAGCAGCGAGCCGCGTACACTGCCGTCGTCCCTGCGGAAGCAGGCACCCATACTCCGCGGCCGTAATTGTGAACAAAGTTCGTCGTTCCGCCGACATGCGATAATCAGCATTTGTGGTTATGGGTCACGGCTCGGAGGCCGGGACGACACCGCGTTTGTGGCACGGATCATCCAAGTTTCAGCTGTCCAACCCGCCAGGTCCCCGCTGCTTCCACTTGCCGCGCTGCACGCGGCTGCGTTTTTAGTTGCCATAGCAACTAAGCTGTGCGAGTTTCCGCACCCATAGGGATAGGGCCGGTCAACGGCCACGCGTTTGGGAGGAGAATGTTGCGCAGCACGGCGCGAACGGCACGCATGGAAGATCGGGCGAATACCGTGGGGGCGCAGCGCGCCGCCCGTGGCCTGGCTTCGCCTTCAGGTCGTGCTTTGCCCGGTCACGGCGCCGAGATTCTCGTGCAGCCGGCGCAGCAGCTCGATCAGCACCTCGCGCTCGTCCTTCTTCAGGCAGGCCAGCAGCCGCCGCTCGCGCTCCAGCGCCGCGACGATGACCTTGTCGTGGACGGCGCGGCCGCGCGCGGTCAGCGTGATCGAATGGGTGCGGCCGTCGTCCGGCGCGGTACGGATGGTCAGCAGGCCGCGCTTCTGCAATGCCGCGAGGTTGCGGCTGACCGGCCCCTTGTCGAAGCCGATCACCTGGCAGATCCGGGAGGCGGGAATGCCGGGCTCGATCGCCAGTTGCGAAATGATCCGCCACTCGGTGACGTTGACGCCGAAATTCTTCTGGTAAAACGCGGTGGCGCTGTTCGACAGCTTGTTGCCGATGAAGGTGATGAACGCCGGCACATAGCGATCAAGGTCCAGCAGCGGGCCGTCACTGGCGTCTGCGGGATCGGCCGGTCTCGGCCGGCGGGGCTTTCGGGGGAGGGGCTGGCTGCTCATCTCTCAAATCATCGCTGCGAAACTGTCCGGGAGCAATAGATATGCGGCCCGTGTTGACAAGATCAAACCTCGGGAGGTCCCGATGACTGCAACAGAAGCTGCGTCCGTCCCGCATCTCGATATCGATCCGTTCGCGCTCGAGTTCTTCGCCGACCCATTCCCGACCCATGAGCGGCTGCGCGAGGCCGGGCCGGTGGTCTATCTCGACAAGTGGAATGTCTATGGAGTGGCGCGCTACGCCGAGGTCCATGCGGTGCTGAACGACCCCGCGACCTTCTGCTCCAGCCGCGGCGTCGGCCTCAGCGACTTTTCCAAGGAGAAGCCGTGGCGGCCGGCGAGCCTGATCCTGGAGGCCGACCCGCCCGCCCATACCCGGACCCGCGCCGTGCTGAGCACGGTGTTGTCGGCGACTGTGATGAAGCAGCTTCGCGGGCAATTTGCCGCCGCCGCGGAGGCCCGTCTCGACGCGCTGCTGGAGAAGCGCCGCTTCGACGCGATCGCGGACCTTGCGGAAGCCTATCCGTTGTCGATCTTCCCGGATGCGCTCGGCCTGAGGCCGGAGGGCCGCGAGCATCTGCTGCCCTACGCCAGTCTGGTGTTCAATGCCTTCGGCCCGCCGAACGAGCTCCGCAAGGAGGCGATCGAGCGCTCGGCGCCGCATCAGGCCTATGTTGCCGAGCAATGCCAGCGCGACAATCTCACCCCGGGCGGCATCGGCGCCTGCATTCACGCCCATGTCGATACCGGCGCCATTACCGCGACCGAAGCGCCGCTGCTGGTGCGCTCGTTGCTGTCGGCCGGTCTCGATACCACCGTCAACGGCATCGGCGCCGCCGTCTACTGCCTCGCCCGCTTCCCCGACCAATTCCAGAAACTACTCGCCGATCCGACGCTGGCGCGCAACGCCTTCGAGGAAGCCGTGCGGTTCGAAAGTCCGGTCCAGACTTTCTTCCGCACCACGACGCGCGACGTCGAGCTCAGTGGGGCCGGCATTCCTGAAGGCGAGAAGGTGCTGATGTTCCTCGCTGCGGCCAATCGTGATCCGCGCCGCTGGGAAGCGCCCGACAGCTACGACATCACCCGTCGTACGTCGGGCCACGTCGGCTACGGTTCGGGCATCCATATGTGTGTCGGCCAGCTCGTCGCCCGTCTCGAAGGCGAGGTGATGCTGGCGGCACTGGCGCGTCGTGTCGCCAGGATCGACATCACCGGCGAGCCGAAGCGCCTTTTCAACAACACGCTGCGCGGGCTCAGCAGCCTGCCGGTCGAGATCACGCCGGCCTGACGAGACGCTCAAGACCAGCAAAAGGTCGATTGAGGAAACATGGGAGGGAGACGATGAGGGGCTTCGGGGTTGGGCGATCTAGGATTGGACTTGCGCTGGCATTGGCCTGCGCCGCGGGCAGCGCACGCGCGGAGATTTCCGGCGACGTGGTCCGCGTCGGCGTGCTCAACGACATTTCCGGCATCTTCCAGGACACCAACGGCATGGGTTCGGTGGAAGCCGCGCGCATGGCCGCGGAAGATTTTGGCGGCGGCGGCAAGGGCATCAAGGTCGAGATCGTCTATGCCGATCACCAGAACAAGGCCGACGTGGGCTCTGCGATCGCGCGCAAATGGCTCGATGTCGAAGGCGTCGATGCCATCGTCGACGTGCCGAACTCGGCGGTCGGGCTCGCCATCAACACCATCCTGCGCGATAGCCGGATGACGTTCCTGGCGTCGTCGACCGCAAGCTCCGATCTCACCGGCAAGGCCTGCTCGCCGAACACCATTCAATGGGTCAACGACGCCTGGGCCACCGGCAACACCACCGCGGCCGCGATGATGCAGCGCGGCGGCAAGGACTGGTATTTCGTGACCGTCGATTATGCGCTCGGCAAAGGCATTGAGGCCGAGGCGACGAACTACATCGAGAAGCACGGCGGCAAGGTTTTGGGCTCGAGCAAGCATCCGCTCGGCACGTCGGACTTCGCGTCGTTCCTGCTGCAGGCGCAGAGCTCGAAAGCAAAAGTGATCGGGCTCGCCAATGCCGGCGGCGACACCATCAATGCGGTGAAGCAGGCGGCCGAGTTCGGCATCCAGCAGGGCGGCCAGACCATGGTGGCGTTCCTGCTGTTCGTGAACGACATCCACGGCATGGGCCTAAAGGTCGCGCAGGGCCTGCAGCTGCTGGAAGCCTTCTACTGGGACATGAACGACGACACCCGCGCGTTCGCAAAGCGCTTCGCCGCGCGTCCCGGTATGAACGGCAAAATGCCGAGCGGCAACCAGGCCGGCGTCTACGCCTCGACGCTCGCCTACCTCAACGCGGTTGCCGCCACCGGCAGCGACGACGCCAAGGCGGTGGTGCCGCAGATGAAGACCTTCAAGGGCAAGGACAAACTGTTCGGCGACACCACGATCCGCCAGGACGGCCGCGTCATCCACCCGATGTATCTGTTCGAGGTGAAGAAGCCCGAGGAGTCGAAGTACCCCTACGACTATTACAAGCTGATCGCGACCATCCCGGCCGACCAGGCGTTCCGCCCGCTGGCCGATGGCGGCTGCTCACTGGTGAAGTGAGCTCTTCGCCGCGAATGCTGCTGCGCTCCCTCTCCCCTTGTGGGAGAGGGCTGGGGTGAGGGGTATCTCTGCACACGGCGTACGGACCGGAGAGACCGCAACCCCTCACCCGGATCGCATTGCGCTTCGCTTCATGCGATCCGGCCTCTCCCACAAGGGGAGAGGCAGACCGAATGTGCGATGCGCTGTTCGTGAACTCGCTATGCCGCCTTCGAACCCGCCACCTTCACTCGCCCCAGCATCTCGGCCGCCGTCATCACATGCGCGGTTGAGAATGCGAGGATCGTCAGCGTGGCGCGGTGCACCTCCTCGGCGGACAGCGCGCCCTGGCCGACATCGGGATAGTCGAACGTGCCGGTCGCGTCCGACAGGAAGACGACCTTGTAATTGTGGAACATGGCGTCGCGCGCGGTGGCGTGGCAGCAGTTCTCGGTCGTGGTCCCCGAGATGATCACCGTGGTGGTGCCCCATTCACGCAGGATGAGATCGAGATCGGTGGCGAAGAACGCGCTGTAGCGGTGCTTCTTGATGACGTGCTCGCCGGGGGCGGGCGCGAGGTCGTTGAAGATCTCGACGCCCTCGCTGCCGTCGACCAGCGACGACCGGTCGGCGATCGGCGAATAGAGATCGTCATAGAGCCCCATGTCGCTGCCGTCGCTGCGATGCACATGCGCGGTGTAGACGACGCGGATGCCCTTGTCGCGGCAGGCCTTCAGGGTCTGCGCCAGCCGCGGCACCATGGCAGCGGCCTGGGCTGAACGCAGCTTGGCGCCCTCGGCCACGAAATCGTTCTGCATGTCGACAACGATCATGACGGTTCGCGCCGGATCGATGATTTCGCATTGGTAGCCCATGTGGTGTCTCCTCCTGGTGAGAGACAATTTCTACGCCGGTTCCCGCGATCGTTCTTGGCTGCGCCGGCCAGTCGCTGGTCTCTGCTTGCCAGAAGGGAGGGCTGGACGCAGAATGTCCCGCTGCCGGGTTGGGCGGGAGCAAGGTCCGATGCAGACCCTAGATCACACAGTCGTCGCGCAAACGCTTGTTGCGCCGGGTGACAGTTTCGACCGCTGGCATCACGTCACCTGCCGCGAATTCTCGCTGACCGAATGCCGCCGCGTCGCCAACGAGGCGTTCCAGGCGTCGATCTCGATCCGCCATCTCGGCCCGCTGGCCATCAACGACATCTGGTCGTCGACGCCGGCCGCCGACCGCATCCGGGTGATGCGCAGCGCGAGCGATGTCCGCAGGGATCCGCGCGACTATTTCATGCTGTGGCTCACGCTGCGCGGCGAGGTCAGCTTCGCCCAGGGCGGCCGCGACGTGCGCATGCGCCGGGGCGATCTGATGCTGCATGACCAGGCGCAGCCGTTCACGCTCGAATTCGCCCCGAGCGCGCGCGCGATCATGGTGTCGATCCCGCGGCCGCTGCTGCTCGCACGCCTGCCGGATGCGCAGCGCCTGACGGCGCGGCGGGTCGGCAACGCGTCGAAAGTGGGAGCGCTGGCGGGATCGCTGATCCGCCGGCTGACGCGGCTCGATGACGCGGCCGGACCTGCGGCGATACGGCTTGGCGCGGCGGCGCTCGATATTTTCGCAACCACGCTGCAGACCGAGCTGACGGACGACGGGCCGCAGCGCGGCGACGAAAGGCTGGCGCGGGTCAAGGCCTACATGCTGGCCAATCTCGACGATCCCGGGCTCGATCTCGATGCGATCGCCACCGCGCAGAACATGGCGCCGCGCACGCTCAATCGCCTGTTTGCGCGCGAAGGCACGACCCCGATCCGATGGCTGTGGCAGCAGCGCCTCGCCGCCGCCTATCAGGCGCTGGCGGAGCGGCGCTTCAGCCATGTCACCGATGTCGCGCTGAGCTTCGGCTTCAGCGACGTCTCGCATTTCAGCCGCGCCTTCAAGGCCGCGTTCGGCCGCTCGCCGCACCAGGTGATGGGGTGAGAATGCGTACAGCGCTGAGAGGCTAAGACAGATTGTTATCCGTCATCCTGAGGTGCGAGCCTTGCGGCGCAATTGCGGCGCTGGGCGAGCCTCGAAGGATGTACGGCCACTAGCGGGGCCGTCGATCCTTCGAGACGCGCGTGCCGCGCTCCTCCAGCGACAAAGGCGGAGCCTTTGCGCGGGGATGACGGATAATAGGATAGCGCAGTGCCGAGCCACCTACTGCGCGACCTTGCTGCTGCCTTGCGTGATCAGCCGCGCGGCGCGCTGGTCGCGGGTGTGGATCCAGAGCCAGTTCATCGCCACCGCAATCCGATGCCGCACGCCGATCAGGAAGTAGATGTGGGCGAGGCCCCAAATCCACCATGCCAGCGAGCCGCGCAGCTTGAGCCAGCCGAAATCGATCACCGCCTTCTTCTTGCCGATCTGCGCGAGGCTGCCGGCATGCTTGTAGCGGAACGGCGGCAGCGTCTTGCCGTCGAGCCGGGCCTTGATCAGCGCGGCGACATAGCGTCCCTCCTGCTTGGCGGCCGGCGCGATGCCGGGCACCGGATTGCCGTCGGGATCCTTGATCGTGACGGTGTCGCCGACGGCGAAGACATCGGGATGGCCGGGCACGGTGAGATCCGGCTCGACCTGCAGCCGATGGGCGCGATCGGCCGGGGCGTTCAACCATTCGGCTGCGCGCGAGGCGCGCACGCCGGCGGCCCAGACGATGGTGCGCGCCTCCAGCCTCTTGCCGCCGAACACCACGCCGTCGGCCGAGCATTCGGTGACCGGCTCGCCCAGCATCACCTCGACGCCGAGCTTTTCCAGCGACGCTTGCGCATAGGCCGAGAGATCGTCCGGGAAGCCGGCCAGCACGCGCGGGCCGGCCTCGATCAGCACCACGCGCGCCTTGCGCGTGTCGATGTGACGGAAGTCTTGCGGCAGCGTGTCCTTGGCGAGGTCGGCGATGGTGCCGGCCATCTCGACGCCGGTCGGGCCGGCGCCGATGATGACGAAGGTCAGCAGCGCCGCGCGCTTCTCCGGATCGGTCTCGCGCTCGGCGCGCTCGAAGGCGACCAGGATGCGCCGCCGCAGCGTCGTCGCGTCCTCCAGCGTCTTCAGGCCGGGCGCGAACGGCTCCCATTCGTCGTGGCCGAAATAGGCGTGGCGCGCGCCGGTGGCGAGGACCAGCGTGTCGTAGGGAATGCTGCCGCCGTCGTCGAGCGCTACCCGCTTCGCCGCGGCGTCGATGCCGCAGACATTGGCGAACAGCGTCGTCACCTCGGGCCGGTCGCGCAAGAGATAGCGGATCGGCCAGGCGATCTCGCTGGTGGCAAGCGAAGCGGTCGCGACCTGATAGAGCAGCGGCTGGAACAGATGGTGGTTGCGGCGGTCGATCAGCGTGATCTCGACCGGCGCCCCTCTGAGACCGAAAGCGGCTTCCAGGCCGCCGAAGCCGGCGCCGACGATCACCACGCGATGAGGTTTGGCCGGCGTTTGCGTCATCTGATGTCGCTCTCGGTTTCGAACGGCTTCGTCGTTTGATTATGTATTCATTCGCAGCCCCATTCCAACACGAAATGCCCGATCGCCCGATAGTAAAACCCGATCGCCGCAAGCCTCACGCATCCTGCGGCGCGGCCGCGGCGACGGCCCGCCGCCGCATCGGCAGGAACAGTCCCGCGACCGCGCCGGCGAATGACAGCGTTGCGGCAAGGCTCATCGCCGACGCGAATCCGTTTGCGAAATGACCGGATGAATCGGCTGCGCCATTGGCGGAAAAGCTCGCCACCAGCGCCGCGATACCGAACATGCCGCCGAGGAAGCGGCCCATGTTGAAGACGCCCGAGGCCTTGCCCATCTCGCTGACGGCGACCGCGCCCAGCACCGCGTTCTGCGCGGCCGGCATCGCCATCGACACGCCGACGCCGGCGAGCACCAGCGGCGCGACCAGCGCCGAATAATGCACTGTGGGGCTCACGATCTCGCTGATCCAGCCGAGCCCGATCGCCTGCATCAGGAGGCCGGTGACGACCAGCGTGCGCTCGCCGAACCGGTTGACCGCGGCGCCGGCGATCGGCGCGGTGACGAACAGCGTCGCCGTCCACGGCAGCAGACGAAGCCCGGCGCCGAAGGCGTCGAAGCCGAGCGCGATCTGCAGGAACTGCGGCAGCAGGAACAGCACGCCATACATCGCGGCGTAGAACAGCACGCTTGCGGCCATGCCTGACGCAAACGGCCGTGCCGCGAACAGCCGCATCGGCACCATCGGGCTTGTGGCACGCAGCTCCCACAGCACGAACAGCGCCGCCAGCGCCACGCCGGCGATCAGCGCGCCCGTCACTTCCGCGCTGGCCCAGCCGACGCCGTTGCCGCGCAGCAGGCCCCAGACCAGCGCCAGCGCCGCGAGCGCGACCAGCGTGAGGCCGGTGATGTCGAGCGGCGCCGTCGGCCCAGAACTTTCGCGCAGGCGCGTGATCACAAGGGCGATCGCGATCAGGCCGACCGGTAAGTTGATCCAGAAAATCCAGCGCCAGCCGAGATGCTCGGTGATGAAGCCGCCGATCGCGGGACCTATGATCAGCGCGCATCCGGTGATGCCGCTGAAAATGCCGAGCGCGCGGGCGCGCTCCTCCCGGCCGAACGCGCCGCTCAGGATCGCCATCGCCAGCGGCATCACCAGCGCCGCGCCCGCGCCCTGCAGGGCGCGGGCCGCGATCAGGGCCGCGGCGTTGCCGGCCAGCGCGCAGGCCGCCGACGCCACGACGAACAGGCCGATCCCGGCCGCGAACATCCTGCGCCGCCCGAAACGGTCGCCGAGCGCCGCGCCGGTCAGGAGCAGCACCGCGAAGGTCAGGTTGAAGGCGTTGACGGTCCACTGCAGCGTCTCCACGGCGCTTCCGAAATCGGCGCGGATGGTGGCGAAGGCCGTGGTCATGATCATGGCGTCCAGCGCCATCATGAAGGATGCCAGCGCGGTGAGGCCGAGCACCCAGCGCTGTTCGGCGCGCTGCTGAGGGGTCTGCATGGTCGTTCTCCGTTGCCATGCCGCGAGATTGCGGCGCGCTTCGCCGGCAAGGACGAACCGGAACGGGCAAAGGATGCGGCCGAAGTTTATTTTTGCCGGACCGCATCCTTTGGCGGTTCGCGAACGTCCTTGGGTCTGAGGCGGCCGATTCAGGCCGCAGAACCAGGCCAAGGAGGCTGCGATGAGACGGACCCTGATCAGGTACAAGGCGAAGCCGGAGATGGCGGAGAAGAATGCCGCGCTGGTGTCGGCCGTGTTCGCCGAGCTGAAGGCGGCGAGGCCCGACGGCGTGCGCTATCTGACCCTGCGGCTGGAGGACGATACCTTCATCCACATGGTCGAGACCACGGCCGAGGACGGTTCGAGCCCGATCCCGAAACTGGCCGCGTTCCAGGCGTTCCAGGACGGCATCCGCGATCGTTGCGCCGAGCCGCCGCTGGTTCGCAGTGCGGTGATTGTCGGGAATTATCGTATGCTGGATGAGCCGTGAACCGGCGGGCAGTGCACCGATCTGGCGGAGCCATCATGACGTCACCACACCAAGCGCCGGCCGCGACCGACGTCGACACGCTGTTGGCGGCGATGCGGCCGAGGCTGCATCGCTACTGCGCCCGCATGGTCGGATCCGTCATCGACGGCGAGGATGTGCTGCAGGACGCGCTGATCAAGGCGGTGGAAGCCTTCGGGTCCGCCGCGCCGATCCAGAATCCGCAAGCCTGGCTGTTCCGGATCGCGCACAACACCGCGCTCGATTTCCTCAGGCGGCGCAACCGCCAGGAAGCGCTCCACGCGCCGGAGGAGGTGGACATGATGGCCGGAGAGCTCGATGACGTCGGCCGCCGCGAGATCGCCGCGACCAGCCTGCGCACCTTCATGCGCCTGCCGGTGGCGCAGCGTTCCAGCGTGATCCTGATGGATGTGCTCGGCTGCTCCCTGCAGGAGATCTGCGGCATCATGGATTTCAGCCTGCCCGCGGTGAAAGCCGCGCTGCACCGTGGACGCACGCAGCTGCGCGAGTTTGCCAGCGAGCCGGACGACGCGCCGCGGCCCGGCCTGTCGCCGGCCGATCGCGTCAGGCTCAACGCCTATGTCAGCCATTTCAACGCCCGCGACTTCGACGCCATCCGCGCCATGATCGCCGATGACATCAGGCTCGAGCTCGTCAACCGCACGCGGCTGAACGGCAAGGCCGAGGTGTCGCGCTACTTCGGCAATTATTCGAAGATCGACGACTGGCACCTGGTGACCGGACAGGTCGAGGGACGCCCCGCGATCTTGGTGTTCGATCCGACCGCTCTGGACGCGCCGCCGCGATCGTTCATGCTGCTCGACTGGTCGGCCGACAAGGTTGCGACGATCAGGGATTTCCGCCACGCGTCCTATGCGATCGACGGCGCCGAATGGGCGGTGGACAAGGGGTAATCGGCCCTCGCCGCCAGCCTTTGGCTCGGTGATCGCGCGGCAAATTCCGCGTCGTCCCGGACAAGCGAACGGGTCGGCGCGAAGCGCCGCCCGATGACAGGCTCCGCGCGATCCGGGACCCATAACCACGAATGGGAATCGTCTTGTATCGCTCGGGCCCCAGCGCTCTTCAACAATCTGATCCTGTGGTTATGGGTCCCTGCTTTCGCAGGGACGACGGCTGCTACCGCGTCTTGCCGCCGAACTCGCCGTTGGCGATCCGCGCGACGCGGCTGCCGCCTGCGGCCGGCGTACTGCGTCTTTCAAACAGGCCATCGTCGCCGGTCTCGCGCTGCGATGGCGGGGCTTCTTCGTAATAGCCGCCGCTCCGCCAGACCAGCAGGACGATGTTCATTGCGCCATTGACGGCGGCGCCGACCACCGTTTCGGTGTGCTGATAGGTCAGCGCATATTCGGGAAATCGCCCGGCAATGGCCCTGTCGAGCACGAGGAGGGCGATCCATGCCGCCATCACGCAGACCGGATCCCAGCCCATGTCGCGCACCCGCATCGATTGCAGCATGAAGCAGATGACGAGCATGCCGTAGAAGGCAATGACCAGCACGGAGTTGCTCGATGCCTGCGCCAGCAGCACGTCCATACTGCCGCTCGCCGGTGCGTTGCCGGTGACGCCGTAGACCAGCATCATAAAGCCGAGGCCCACCACGAAGGTGCAGAAGAAGAAAGCCAGTCGGCCCATCCGGGCATTGAAGCCGAAGATGTAATTCAGCATGTGACGCACCCCTTTGGCGGCAGCGTCGGCCAGGGATGCTTTCCGGACCATGAAGCCCGCAGGCGCTTGCCGGCCTGTGGTTTCCGGGTGCTTTACCGGATCGTTAAAGCCTGCTGCAGTGCGGGCGTGGGTCGTTGCGGAAGGCCGGTGCCTGCGACAATCGTTGCCCACGCAACCGGCATTATATTTCTTGCCATGGTCGATTTAGACGAATTATGATGCAAGGTGCTGGGGTATGCGCCGAAGGTTCTAAGTCAGCGCCGTCGGTTCATGCTTGCTGCAGACTTGCGATATCGCGCACAAAATACGTCACAGAACGACGCGCGCAAAGCGTGACCCCCCGGGCCCTCGTGATCGAGCCTCGTGGGATCTTTGGTTGAGGAGGGGAGTGAATATGAAAAAGGCATTTTGGCTGGCAGGCGCCATGGCTATGGCGCTGGCGCAGCCCGCGATGGCGGCTGACAGCGTCAAGATCGGCTTCGTCTCGACCTTCAGCGGTCCGACCGCCGTGATCGGCAACGACATGCGCAATTCCTTCGAGCTCGCGCTCGACCATCTCGGCCGCAAGATCGACGGCAAGCCGGTCGAGGTGATCTACGAGGACGACCAGCAGAAGCCGGATGTCGGCAAGCAGAAGACCGAGAAGCTGGTGCAGTCCGACAAGGTCGACTTCATCGTCGGCTACATCTGGTCGAACGTGCTGCTGGCGTCGCTGAAGACCGCGGTCGATTCCAAGACCTTCCTGATCTCGGCCAATGCCGGTCCGTCGCAGCTCGCCGGCGAACTGTGCTCGCCTTACGTGTTCTCGACCTCCTGGCAGAACGACCAGACCCCGCAAGCGGTAGGCACCTACATGAACCAGAAGGGCGTCAAGTCGGTGTTCCTGATCGGCCCGAACTACGCCGCGGGCAAGGACATGCTGGCCGGCGTCAAGAGCACGTTCAAGGGCCAGGTCGTCGGCGAGGAATATACGGTGTGGCCGAGCCAGCTCGACTTCTCCGCCGAGCTCACCAAGGCGAAGAACTCCAAGGCCGAGTCGATCTTCGTGTTCTATCCGGGCGCGGCCGGCGTGCAGTTCCTGAACCAGTATGCGCAGGCCGGCATCAAGCAGCAGATTCCGCTCTACACCGCCTTCACCATCGACGAATTGTCGCTGCCGTTGCAGAAGGACAATGCGCTCGGCGTTCCCGGCGCGCAGCAATGGGTCAACGACCTGCCCAACGAGGAGAACAAGAAGTTCGTCGCCGACTACCGCAAGAAGTATCCGGGCCTGCGGCCGACCTTCTACGGCGCCCAGTCCTACGACGCTGCCAACCTGATCAACAGCGCCGTGGTCGCGGTGAAGGGCGACCTGACGAAGAAGGACGCGATGAAGGCCGAGATGGAGAAGGTGAACTTCAAATCGGTGCGCGGTCCGTTCAAGTACGGCAACAACCACATTCCGATCCAGAACTTCTATCTGCAGGACGTGGTCAAGGACGCCGAGGGCCAGCTCTCGCTGAAGACGGTCGCGACCATCGTCAAGGACGACCAGGACCGCTTCCACGACAAGTGTCCGATGAAGTGATTGTCGGGCGTCTTTTTGGCGCGCGGCTTGCTTCTCTTTACCTCGCCCCGCTCTTGCGGGGAGAGGTCAATCGCGAAGCGATTGGGTGAGGGGCTCTTTCCCGGCATTCGGTTTGCGGAAAGAGCCCCTCACCCCAACCCCTCCCCGCAAGAGCGGGGCGAGGGAGAACCCGCAATGTGCAATGCGGCGGCGTGCTTGCGCTGCCGCTGTTTTGTTTCAGCCCGGTATGAAGGATCCATGTATCTCGTCGTCGAACAACTGCTGAACGGCCTGCAATTCGGCCTCCTGCTGTTCCTGCTGGCGGCCGGGCTGACGCTGGTGTTCGGCATCATGGACTTCGTCAATCTGGCGCACGGCTCGCTCTACATGATGGGCGCCTATTTCGCGGCGACCTTCGTGGCCTGGACCGGCAGCTTCGTGCTCGGCGCGCTGATGGCGCTGGGCGCCACGCTGCTGCTCGGCATCGTGCTGGAATATGTCGCGCTTAGGCATCTCTATGGCCGCGACCATCTCGACCAGGTGCTGGCGACGTTCGGTCTGATCCTGTTCTTCAACGACGCCGTCCGGCTGATCTGGGGCCCGGCGGGCCTCGCGCTGCCGCTGCCGGCCTGGCTCACCGTGCCGGTGCAGATCATTCCCGGCGTTTACTATCCGGCCTACCGCCTCATGATCATCGTGGTCGCGCTGGCGGTCGCAGCAATGCTCTATCTCGTCGTGATGCGTACCCGCATCGGCATGCTGATCCGCGCCGGGGCCTCCAACCGCGAGATGATCGGGGCGCTCGGCATCAACATCAAGCTGCTGTTCACGCTGGTGTTCGGCCTTGGCGCGGCGCTCGCCGGCCTCGCCGGGCTGATGCAGGCACCGATCCTCACCGTGCAGATCGGCATGGGCGAGAACATCTTGATCCTGGCCTTCGTCATCATCGTGATCGGCGGCATCGGCTCGATCCGCGGCGCGTTCATGGCCGCGATCTTCGTCGGCATCATCGACACGATGGGCCGCGCCTTCCTGCCGGACCTGCTGCGCAAGGTGCTGAGCGGGGCGGCGGCGTCCACCGCGGCGCCGGCGCTGTCCTCGATGCTGATCTACCTCCTGATGGCCATCATCCTTGTGCTGCGGCCCGAGGGGCTGTTCCCGGCGGCCAAACGATGATGCGAAAGCTCAACGTCTCCAATGCGGTCGCGGCGCTGATGTGTGCCGCCCTGATGCTGCTGCCGTTCTATTCGGCGGTCACGGGCAATATCTTCATCCTCACGCTGTTCACCCGGATCGTGATCTTCGCGCTCGCCGCCGCGAGCCTCAATCTGATCATGGGCTATGGCGGCATGATGAGCTTTGGCCACGCCGCCTATCTCGGCATCGGCGGCTATGCCGTCGGCATCCTCGCCGCCGAGGGGGTCGGCTCCGGCTTCATCCAGTGGCCGGTGGCGCTCGCCGTCTCGGCGCTGTTTGCGCTGCTGATCGGCGCGCTCTCGCTGCGCACCCGCGGCGTCTACTTCATCATGATCACGCTGGCCTTTGCGCAGATGGCCTACTACATCGCCTCCGCGCTGTCGCGCTACGGCGGCGACGACGGGCTCACCGTCTACAAGCGCAGCGATTTCGCCGGTCTGATCAACCTGTCGGATCGCAACCAGTTCTATTACCTCTGCCTGGCCTGCCTGTTCGGTAGCCTTTATCTGATCTGGCGCATCGTCAATTCGCGCTTCGGCCTCGTGGTGCAGGGCGTCCGCTCCAACGAGCAGCGCATGCAGGCGATCGGTTTCCATGCCAATCGCTACCGCTTGGTCTGTTTCGTGATATCAGGCACGATCTGCGGCCTGGCCGGCGCGCTGCTTGCCAACAACACCGATTTCGTCAGCCCCGCCGTGATGTACTGGACCCGCTCCGGCGATCTCATGGTGATGGTGATCCTCGGCGGCATGGGCTCGCTGTTCGGTCCCGTCATCGGCGCGATCGTCTATCTCCTGCTCGAGGAGCTGCTGTCGCAGTTCACCGAATATTCTGGGCTGATCCTGGGCCCGGTGCTGCTCCTGATCGTGCTGTTCGCGCGCGGCGGCATCATGGGCCTGCTCGGGAGGATGCGCCGTGGTTGATTCCTTGCCTGATCCCTTGCTCCGCGTCGACAATCTGGTCCGCCGCTTCGGCGGCATCACCGCGACCGACAACCTCTCGATGGAGGTGGTGCCGGGCGAATTGCACGCCATCATCGGCCCCAACGGCGCCGGCAAGACCACGCTGATCAGCCAGCTCACCGGGCAAGTGATGCCGAACTCCGGCACCATCCGCTTTGCCGGCCGCGACGTCACGAACCTGCCGTCCTACAAGCGCAGCCGCCTCGGGCTGGCGCGCTCGTTCCAGATCACCTCGCTGCTGAAGGATTTTTCCGCGATCGACAATGTCGCGCTGGCGGCGCAGGCGCATGACGGCCACTCGTTCCGCTTCTGGGGCAGTGCGCGCAAGGAACGGCATCTGCGCGAGGCCGCGCGCGCGGCGCTCGAGCGCGTCGGCCTCGGCACGCGCGCCGATATCGTGGTGTCGCAGTTGAGCCATGGCGAGCAGCGCGAGCTCGAGCTCGCGGTCGCGCTCGCCACCAGGCCGCAACTGTTGCTGCTGGACGAGCCGATGGCCGGGCTCGGCGTCACCGAATCGACGCGGATGGTTGCGCTGCTGAAGGAGCTGCGCAAGGAAGTCACCATCGTGCTGGTCGAGCACGACATGGAGGCGGTGTTCGCGCTGGCCGACCGCATCACGGTCTTGGTTTATGGCCGCGTCATCGCCTGCGACGTGCCGGACGCGATCCGCAAGCACGACGAGGTCAAGCGCGCCTATCTCGGCGAACAGCATGCGGTGACGCGCCATGGCTGAGACCAAAATGACTGAAACCTTGCTTGAAGTGGATGGCATCGAGACCTGCTACGGGCTGAGCCAGGTGCTGTTCGGCCTGTCGCTCAAGATCAAGTCGGGCGAGATGGTCGCGCTGATGGGCCGCAATGGCATGGGCAAGACCACGACGATCCGCTCGATCATGGGCCTGACGCCGGCGCGGTCAGGCGCCATCCGCTTCGCCGGCGAGGCGGTGCGCGGCCTGCCGTCCTACAAGATCGCAAAGCTCGGCATCGGCCTGGTGCCGGAAGGCCGCCAGATCTTCCCCAACCTCACGGTGCGCGAAAATCTCGTCGCCGCGTCGGGCAATCGCTTCAGTGCCTCCGATCCGTGGACCATCGACAAGATCCACGCGCTGTTTCCTCGGCTCGCCGAACGCACGAATAATATGGGCGTCACGCTGTCGGGCGGCGAGCAGCAGATGCTGGCGATCGGCCGCGCGCTGATGACCAATCCGAAATTGCTGATCCTCGACGAGGCGACCGAGGGTCTTGCGCCCCTAATCCGCGACGAGATCTGGAGCTGCCTGTCGATGCTGAAGGAGCGCGGGCAGTCGGTGCTGGTGATCGACAAGAACGTCGGAAACCTCGCCCGCATCGCCGACCGCCATTACATCATCGAGCGCGGCCGCACCGTGTGGAGCGGCACCAGCGAGGAGCTGATCGCCGAGCCGGATCTGCAGCACAAGTATCTGGGGATTTGAGCAGCAAGCATTGCCGTATCGCCGTCATCCTGAGGAGCCTGCGTTGCAGGCGTCTCGAAGGATCGATGGCCCGGCTGGTGGCCGTGCATCCTTCGAGACGCGCTACGCGCTCCTCAGGATGACGGATCAGAGAGGCGGGCTGCCGCGGCTTACCGTGAAGAGCCTCGCAGCAGTCGTTTCGCTGCGTCGGCCGCTGCTGCGGCATAGGCGCGATCGCCATGCACCAACATCAGGGAGATCGCGCCCTCGGACAGCAGCCAGATCTCGCGCGCACGGCGGTGAGCGTCGCGGACACCGGCCCGCTTCAGCAGCGCGCCGAGATGGGTTTCGAGCAAGGCCTTGTGCCGGCGCGCAATTGCGCGTGCGGGATGGCCAGGGAGATCGGCCAACTCGATGACCAGCCTGGTGAATCCCGAGCCGGCCCATCGCGGCCTGTCCGCCCAGACCGCCAGGTCGCGGAACAGGCCGTCGATGATCGCCGCCGGCGAACCGGACAGCTTGTCGCCGAACGTTGCAAACGCGGCCAGGGCCAGTTCGTTCTGAGCTTCGAGCACGAAGGCGAGCAGCTGATCCTTGCTTTGAAAATGATTGTAGAGCGTGCGCTTCGTCACCCTCGTCGCCGATGCGATTTCGTCCATGCTCACGCGGCTATATCCGCGCTGTCGAAACAGGACGTATGCGGCAGCAAGGATGCGCCGCCGTGTCGGTTCTGCAGATCGCGCCATGCAGTCACCTCTTAAATATACCGGGTAGTGAATTTACATCGGTTGAAAAACCAATTGGAATGGCTTCCGGGATTTTTCGGCCCGCGCCAGCCAGCTTCCTCGCGCTGCGAAAGCCATTGCCATGCCCGATTCGTTGACGCTCAGAGAAATCAAAGCTCGTCCGGTGGTGCTCAAGCTGAAGCGGCCCGTGGTCGCGCGCATTGTCACGATATCGGAGTGGCCGCTCGTCCTCATCGATCTGGTGACGGAGGAGGGCATTGTCGGGCGAAGCTATCTCGAGCCTTACATCGTGAAATCGCTGCGATATCTGGTTCCGGCGTTGCATGATCTCGGCGAATTGCTCAGAGGTCGGAGCGTGGCGCCTGTCGAGTTGTTCGAGGCGGCGCGCAAATCGCTTCACTTTGTCGGCTATGAGGGATTGTCGATGATCGCGGCGTCGGGCCTCGACATGGCCGCGTGGGACGCGTTGGCGAAAGCCGCAAACAAGCCGCTGTGCGTGCTGTTGGGGGCGACGGTCGGTGCCGTGAGATCCTACAATAGCAACGGCCTTTGGCTGAAGGAGCCGGCCGCCGTCGCGGCCGAGGCTTTGGAATTGCGCGACGAAGGAGGGTTCTCAGCCCTGAAATTGCGCCTCGGCAGAAGCGATCCGCGCGAGGATCTGGCGACCCTCGACGCCGTTCGAAAAGCAGTCGGGGATCGCATGCATTTGATGGTGGACTACAACCAGGGGCTAAATCTCGCCGAAGCCATCGAGCGGTGCCATACGATCGATGACTATGGCCTCGACTGGATCGAGGAGCCCGTCGTCTATGACAATCTTGACGGGCACGCCCGACTGGCGGCGGAGCTGAAGACACCGATCCAGATCGGCGAGAACTTCTATGGTCCGAGGGAGATGCATAAGGCGATCGCGAGAAAGGCCTGCGACCTGGTGATGCCGGATTTCATGCGTATCGGCGGAGTGACGGGCTGGATGCGGGCGGCTGCGATCGCCGGCGCCGCGGGTATCCCCATCTCAACGCATCTTTATCCGGAAGTCGCCGCTCACGTCATGCGCGCAACCGAGACCGCTCACTGGTTGGAATGGCAGGACTGGGCCGATCCGATTCTCGAACGGCCGTATGAAATCAAGGATGGTCTTTTGCATATTCCCGACACGCCTGGTGTCGGTCTGGAATGGAACGAAGCGGCCGTCGCGGCTCACCTTGCAAGCGTCTAAAGCGCGATGAGATTGGGTTGAATCGTCATCGCGCTTTAGCTCTTTGTTTGAGCATGATCTTTGCGGAAAATCGCTTCACACTTTTCCGGATCATGCTCTAGAGCGGCGGAGCGCCTGCGCCGACGCTTCCGTCAAAACATCTCGAAATATTCGCGGTGCTCCCAGTCCGACACCTCGGCCTGGAAGCGTTCGATCTCCGCGTTCTTGATGAAGACGTAATAGTCCACGAACTCCGGCCCCAGCGCCTGACGGAAGAACGGATCGTCGTTGAGCGCGAACACGGCCTCGCGCAGCGACTTCGGCAGCAGCGCGGCCTTGGCCTCGTAGGGCGTGCCGGCCGACGGGCCGGGGTCGAGCTTGCGGTCGACGCCGTCGAGGCCGGAGAGGATCTGGCTTGCCATGTAGAGATAGGGATTGGCGGCTGGTTCGCCGATCCGGTTCTCCAGCCGGGTTGCCGGATCGCCGGCGCCGCCGAGCACGCGGATCATCACGCCGCGGTTGTCGCGGCCCCAGATCGCGCGGTCCGGCGCCAGCGAATAGGAGCGGTAGCGCTTGTAGCCGTTGATGGTCGGCGTCGTGAACACGGTCGAGGCCCGGGCGTGCTCGATCAGGCCGGCGAGCCAGCCGCGGCCGAGCGCACTGAGCGGCTCGCCGGTCTCCTTGGCCATGAAGACGTTCTCGCCATTGGCGCGCGACACCAGCGACTGGTGCAGGTGCCAGCCGCTCGCGAACACGTTCGGCAGTTTCGGCCGGCACATGAAGGTCGCGTGATAGCCGTGGCGGCGCGCGATCTGCTTCACTGCCGAACGAAACAGTACCATGGTGTCGGCCGGCGCAAGACCGACAGTCGGTGCGAAAGTGAATTCGCACTGGCTCGGACCGAATTCGACCTCGACCGAGCGCAACGGCAGGTCGAGCGCGATGATGTCGCGGCGGATGATCTCGAGCGCCGGCTCCATCAGATCGTAGCGCTGCTCGGTGAGGTACTGATAGCCGTGCGACAGCAGGCTGACCGACGGCGGCCGTCCGGGCTGGCCGGCATCCTCCGGCGCCATGTGGGCGTCGTCGAGCTTGAACAGATGGAATTCGACCTCGAGGCCGGCGACGAAATCGTAGCCGCGGCTTCCGAGCTGATCGAGCACCTTGCGATAGAGGTTGCGGGTCGCGAACGGCACCGGCCGGCCGTCGCTGAAATAGAGGTCGCAGAGTAGCCAGCCGGTGTTTTGCGCCCAAGGCAGCACGCGGAAGGTGGTGGGGTCGGCGACCATCAGCACGTCGGCCGCGCCTTCCATCTCCTTCATGCCGAAGCCGCCGCCTGATGTGAACACCGGAAACACCGTCTTGTGCGAGGTGTCCTTGGCGAGCATCGTCGTGGTGATGGAGCAGCCGCTTTCCAGCGAGCGCACCGCTTCGCCGGCGATCAGCGTCTTGCCGCGCAGGATGCCGTGCTGGTCGGGGAACGACAGGCGGATGACTTCGAGGTTCTTCTCCTCGACGACGCGGCGGAGGCGTTGTGCGGCCTCCTTCTGCTCATCCGACCACAGGCCGTGACGCTCGACGAAGCTCACCGCGTCACTCCTTCACTTCTCCCTCGCCCCGCTCTTCGCGGGGAGAGGGTCGGGGTGAGGGGCTCTCTCCGCCGACTCGATATGCCGATAGACCTGTACCCCCTCACCCGGATCGCTAACGCGATCCGACCTCTCCCCGCAAGCGGGGCGAGGTGAAGGATACAATGCGGAGCCATTGATACCATCTTCACTCCGCCGCCGTCAGATGATGCACCTTGCCGGCGATCTCGCGCGGCACGGGAGCTGCCCATGGTGCGCCGCGGCGGCGCTTGACGTCGACTGCCATCCAGTAGAGCTCCCAGCCCTGGGTCGGGCCGATGCCGTCCATCGTGGCCGGGCCCTGGATACTGCGCGCGGAGGCGTCGTCGAGGAACAGCATCGGCTTCTCGCCGCCGGAGACCTTCTCGATCTCCTGCCGCAGCAGGCGGCGGTACTGCACGATCGCCTTGTCGCTCTGGCCGAGATGCTCGTTGGTGCGGTCCTGGATCGCCCCCATCGACTCCACTGCCCACTGGTCGTGGACATTGATGTCGGTGCCCATGCCGGTATAGGTCTCGGTCGCCTGCTCGTGCGGATCGAAGCCGTAATCGTTGCTCTTGTTCTTGCGCGACTTGTAGTCCGGCAGCGTATAGAGCTCGAGCCGCTGGTCGCGCATCTTCTGCTTGTCGACCGGCGCCGCATAGCTGGTGAAGATCGCGTACCAGTAGCAGTTCTCGTCGTCGACCGGCACGTGCCACTGCGTGATCGTCATCTCGGTCGACATCGGGATGACGAAGCCGTGCGGGAACAGCTGGTTGGTGACGCGCACATGGGTGCGCTCCGCGTCGAGCTCGCGCAGCGCAATCAGGCGCAGGCCATATTCGGTGTGCTCGACATTGATGATCGGCCGGTCATATTCGCGCAGGATCTTGGTCATCGGCATGTCGCTGCCGGCCGAGGCGCCGCGGAACTGCTTGCCGTAAGCCGCCGAGGTGTCCTCGTCCTCGAAGAAGCGGTGCAGAAAGGAGGCGTGCGCCGGATCGATGCCGACCTCGAGCGCCTGCAGCCAGTTGCAGTTCATGTGGCCCTTGAACGCAAACGTATGGCTTCCGGGCGCAACGAAGCAGTCGAGCTCCGGAAAGGCGGGCGGGGCGCCTTCGCCGAGCCAGGCCCACAGGATGCCGCTCTTCTCGACTACCGAATAGGAGCGCTGCCTGATGCCCTTGCAGAGCTGCGAGCCGGCTGGCTCCGCCGGCGTCTCGATGCATTGGCCTGATGTGTCGAACAGCCAGCCGTGGAAGGCGCAGCGCAGCCCGCCATTCTCGAGCCGGCCGAAGGCGAGATCGGCGCCGCGATGCGCGCAGTGGCGATCGATCAGCCCGTAGCTTCCCTCCTCGCCGCGGAACAACACCAGGTTTTCGCCAAGCAGCCGCACCGGCCGAACCGGGCGCGGTCCTTCCAGCTCGTCGACCAGCGCCGCCGGCTGCCAGTAACTCCGCATCAGCCTGCCACACGGGTCCTTGCGGCCGGTGCGGGTGATCAGATCGTTCGCTTCCTGGCTCATCATGGCGGCGTCTCCCGGATTGGATTTGTTCGCCTATTGAACGAATGTGCGAATTATGCCATGTCTTGTTTGGACAGCAAGTGCAATTTTTGAACCGTTCAAAGCCGCGACCCAACCTAAAACGCCATGCCCAAGCTGAAGCGGACCGACCAGGACGAGCGCGCCACCGACTTCGTCGAGGCGCTCGATCGCGGCCTGCGCCTGCTGCAGGTGTTCGGCACCGTGTCGGGTCCTGCGACGCTGAGCGATCTGGCGCGCGCCGCCGATCTGCCGCGCGCCACCGCGCGCCGCATCCTGTTCACGCTCGCGCATGGCGGTTTCGTCGCGACCGACGGCAAGCTGTTCACGCTGACGCCGCATGTGCTGACGCTCGCGGGCTCGTTCCTGCAATCCAACCAGGTGGTGACGGTGCTGCAGCCGGTGCTCGATCGCATCGCGAGCGCGGCACAGGAGATCGCCTCGCTCGCCTTGCTCGACGGCGACGATGTCGTGTTCGTGGCGCGTTCGAGCCCGACCCGGGTGTTCTCCGCCGGTCTCGACATCGGCTACCGGCTGCCGGCATTCTGCACCTCGGTCGGCCGCACCATGCTCGGCCGCCTCACTGATGCCGAACTCGCGACGCGGCTGAAGGCGATGCGCCGCGATCCGGTGACGCCGCAGACCACGACCGATCCGAAGAGGCTGCTCGCCACCATCATCGCCGATCGCGCGCAGGGTTATTCACTGGTCGACCGCGAGGCCGAGCCGCATTTCCGCTCCATCTCGGTGCCGGTGCGCCGCTACGACGGCACCATCGTCGCCGCGATCAACATGGGCGCGCATGTCGATCGCGTACCGATGCAGGAATTGATCGACCGCTTCCTGCCGCTGCTGCGGGATGGTGCTGATGATGTGAAGAGCCGGCTGCTCTAAGGTAGTTCAACTTCGCTGACGATTTTCGTCATTGCGAGGAGCGATAGCGACGAAGCAATCCATGCATCCACGCGCGCGGAGAGATGGATTGCTTCGCTTCGCTCGCAATGACGGGGGTAGTGTTTCTTTTTGTGCTGTGAGATTACAGCGCCACGCTGCGCAGACCGAACGAGCGCGCCTCGTTCTGCAGTACCGGCCGCACGGAATCGATCAGCCGCGCGGCGGCGGCGTCGACCGAGAGGCCGGCGGTGTCGACCACCGCCGATGCGCGGGCGTAGAGCGGCTCGCGGCTGACCAGGATGTTGCGCAATTCCGCCATCGCCGAGCGGTCGTCGGCCATCGGGCGCAGATCGCCTTGGCGGCGCACGCGCGCCATGTGCTCCTCCGGCTCGGCCTTCAGCCAGATCGTGTAGAACGACGACAAGATCAAATCGAAGGTCAGCGCCTCGGAGACGATGCCGCCGCCGGTCGCCAGCACCATCAATTCCTTCCGCGCCAACAGCTGCGTCAGCGCGGCCTGCTCCATGCGGCGGAAGCCTTCCTGGCCGTACAGCGCGATGATCTCGGCGACCGAGAGGCCGTTCTGCGCCTCGATCTCCTTGTTGAGCTCGACAAAGCTCCAGCCGATCTTCTTCGCCAGCATCCGGCCGAGCGTGGTCTTGCCGGCGCCGCGCAGGCCGATCAGCGCAATGCCGGAGAACGAGGCGCGCCGCGGCGCCAACGGGCTGCTGCCGGCGAGCATGTCCTTGGCCTGCGCGATCTGGTTCGGCGACGCCTTGCGCAGCAGGTCGCGGATCACGGCCCAGTCCGGCACGGGCTCGCTGGAGGGGATCAGGTCCTCGAGATGCGCACCCATCGCGCCTGCGACACGGCGCAGCAGCACGATCGAGACATTGCCTTTGCCGCTTTCGAGCTGGGCGATGTAGCGTTCGGAAATGCCGGAAACCTTGGCGAGCACCTTGCGCGACATGCCGCGCAGGGCGCGCATCGTGCGCACGCGCTGGCCGAGCTGTTCAAGGAAGTCGGTTTCCGGGTCGTTGGCTGCGGTCATGATCCCTGTGCGACGCGCGGTCCTGACTGAATCAGACCGAGGTTCTAGGAAACATAGTGCCGATAAGGATTGACAGCAAGCCAACGTGGTGGCTTTGTATGAATTATAATTCTTAAATTCACAGGAGAGGGAAGCGTGGCACGTCCGGGTCCGAGGAGCGGAGCATGACTTACAACGCGGTCTCCTGGCTGCTCGACCGCAACGTCGATGAAGGCCGCGGCGACAAGGTCGTGTTCGACGATACGGTGTCGCAAATCACCTATGGCCAGTTGCAGCAGCAGACCCGCCGCGTCGGCAACATGCTGCGCCAGCTCGGCGTCCGCCGCGAAGAGCGGGTCGCCATGATCATGCTGGACACGGTCGATTTCCCGATCGTGTTCCTCGGCGCGATCCGCGCCGGCGTGGTGCCGGTGCCGCTCAACACGCTGCTGACCGCGGAGCAATACGCCTACATCCTCGGTGATTGCCGCGCCCGCGTGCTGTTCGTGTCGGAAGCGCTGCTGCCGGTCGTGAAGGACATCATCGCGCGGATGCCCGACCTCGAGCATGTCGTGGTCTCCGGCAAGGATGCGCATGGCCACAAGAAGCTGTCCGATGAGATCGCGCGCGAGAGCGACGTGTTCGCCACCGCGCCGACCCATGCCGACGAGCCGGCATTCTGGCTCTATTCGTCGGGCTCGACCGGCATGCCGAAGGGCGTGCGCCATCTGCATTCCAATCTCGCGGCGACCGCGGAGACCTATGCCAAGCAGGTGCTCGGGATCCGCGAGGATGATGTCGGCCTCTCGGCGGCAAAGCTGTTCTTCGCCTACGGGCTCGGCAATGCGCTGACCTTCCCGATGTCGGTCGGCGCCACCACGGTGTTGAACTCCGAGCGGCCGACGCCGGCGGTGATGTTCGCGCTGATGAACAAATATCATCCCAGCATCTTCTTCGGCGTGCCGACCCTGTTCGCGGCGATGCTGAACGACGAGGCGACCAAGGCGCAGTCCGGCGGCAACCGTTTGCGCGTTTGCACCTCGGCCGGCGAGGCGCTGCCGGAATCTGTCGGCAATGCCTGGAAGACGCGGTTCGGCGTCGACATCCTCGATGGCGTCGGCTCGACCGAGCTGCTGCACATCTTCCTGTCGAATGCGCCCGGCGACATCAAATACGGCTCGTCCGGCCGTCCGGTGCCCGGCTACAAGGTGAGGCTGGTCAATGAGGCCGGCGCCGACGTCGCGGACGGCGAGGTCGGCGAACTCTTGGTCGATGCGCCCTCGGCCGGCGAGAGCTACTGGAATCAACGGGCCAAGAGCCGCGCCACCTTCGAGGGCGCCTGGACCCGCACCGGCGACAAATACACGCGCGATGCCGACGGCCGTTACACTTTCTGCGGCCGCGCCGACGACATGTTCAAGGTCTCCGGCATCTGGGTGTCACCGTTCGAGGTCGAGAGCGCGCTGATCACCCATCCCGCGGTGCTGGAGGCGGCGGTCGTGCCGGAGGCCGACCCGGAAGGGCTGCTCAAGCCGAAGGCCTATGTGGTGCTGCGGCCCGACAGTTCAGCCGCCGGCCTGCACGAGGCGCTGAAGGAGCACGTCAAGCAGAAGATCGGCCCGTGGAAATATCCGCGCTGGATCGATGTGGTCGACAATCTGCCGAAGACGGCGACCGGAAAGATCCAGCGGTTCAAATTGCGGGAACACGAGCACTAGCTCCCCGCGTCGTCCCGGCCTAGTGCGCAATTGCGCACGGGAGCCGGGACCCATACGCCGCGGCCTTCGTTTCGAGAGACGCTGTTCAACAGCTTTGCGCAACAACTAACGCCTGTGGTTATGGGTCCCGGCTTTCGCCGGGACGACGATGAGGAAGGCCTACCATGACAAACTTGAAACCCTCCGGCTTCCTCAGCATCGACGGCGCCGAGCTCGAATACCGCATGATCGGTCCCTCGCCGGACGCGGCGCCGACCATCGTGATGCTGCATGAAGGCCTCGGCTGCGTCGGGCTGTGGGGCGACTTCCCCGAGAAGCTGCAGGCGGCGACCGGCGCCGGCGTGTTCGCCTATTCGCGCGCGGGTTATGGCGCCTCGTCGCCGGCGAAGCTGCCGCGTCCGGTCGACTACATGCACCGCGAGGCGCTCGACGTGCTGCCGAAGCTGCTCGATCGGATCGGCTTTCGCCGCGGCTTGCTGCTCGGTCATTCCGACGGCGCGTCGATTGCCGCGATCTATGCCGGCGCGCAACAGGATCATCGCCTGCACGGCTTGGCGCTGCTGGCGCCGCACTTCATCGTGGAGGACATTTCGGTGAAGTCGATCGCCGAGATCAAGACCGCATACGAGACCACCAATCTGAAGGAGAAGCTGGCGCGCTGGCACAAGGATGTCGACAACGCCTTTTATGGCTGGAACGGCGCCTGGCTCGATCCGGCATTCCGCGACTGGGATATCTCCGACTATCTCGCCTATATCCGCGTGCCGGTGCTGATCGTGCAGGGCGCGGCCGACCAGTACGGCACCATGCGCCAGGTCGAGATCGCCCAGGAGGAGTGCTACTGCCCGGTCGATGTCACGGCCATCGCCGGTGCCGGCCATTCGCCGCATCGCGAGGCGCCCGCGGTGACGCTCGAGGCGGTCGCCGAATTCGCCAAAGCGGCGCTGCGCGACGACCCGGCACTGGCGGCCTGACCTTTGGTGCCGATGCCAGGTCATTGGCCGAGCGTGTGAATTTCGCGAACATGAAACAAAATGCATGTTTTTGCGTTTTGAACTAGACCAGATCAAAAACATGCATTATTGTGCATGAAGACCTCGACGACGAACCTTCAAACGAACAACAGCAAGACAACAGATAAGGGTGGCCCATGGCTGGTGACGAGCGCGTCCTTGCAGGCGGGGCGAAGTACATCGACTTCCAGACCGACCCGTCGCGCTACCGGCACTGGAAGCTCGACGCTGCGGGCGACGTCGCGACGCTGACCATGGACGTCGACGAGAACGCCGGCCTGTTCGAAGGCTACCAGCTCAAGCTCAATTCCTATGACCTCGGCGTCGACATCGAGCTTGCCGACGCCGTGCAGCGGCTGCGCTTCGAGCATCCCGAGGTCAAGGTGGTGCTGATGCGCTCGGGCAAGAACCGGGTGTTCTGCGCCGGCGCCAACATCCGCATGCTGGCGGGCTCGACCCATGCCCACAAGGTCAACTTCTGCAAATTCACCAACGAGACCCGCAACGGCCTGGAAGACTCCAGCGAGAATTCCGGGCAGAGCTTCATCACCGTCGTCAACGGTACCGCGGCCGGCGGCGGCTATGAACTGGCGCTCGCGACCGACCACATCATGATGGCCGACGACGGCGCTGCCGCCGTCGCGCTGCCGGAAGTGCCGCTGCTCGCGGTGCTGCCGGGCACCGGCGGGCTCACGCGCGTCGTCGACAAGCGCAAGGTGCGCCGCGACCATGCCGATTTCTTCTGCACCATCGAGGAAGGCATCAAGGGCAAGCGCGCCGTTTCCTGGCGCCTGGTCGACGAGATCGCGCCGAACTCCAAGCTCGAGGGCAAGCTGGCCGAGCGCGTCAAGGAATTCGCCGCGAAGTCGAAGCGCAACGGCGCCGGCAAGGGCATCGCATTGGCGCCGCTGACGCGCACCATCGACGACAGCGCCATCCGCTATGGCTTCGTCAGCGTCGACATCGATCGCGCGGCGCGCATCGCCACCATCTCGATCAAGGCGCCGGAAACCACGGCGCCCGCCGACATCGACGGCATGATCGCGCAGGGCGCTGCGTTCTGGCCGCTGCAGGTCGCCCGCGAGCTCGATGACGCGATCCTGCATCTGCGCATCAACGAGCTCGAGATCGCGATGCTGGTGTTCAAGAGCCATGGCGACCGCGCCAATGTCGTGTCCTATGATGCGTTCCTGGAGGCCAACAAGGCGCACTGGCTGGTCAACGAGGTCAGGCATTACTGGAAGCGCGTGCTCAAGCGCATCGACGTCACCTCGCGCACGCTGGTGACGCTGGTCGAGCCCGGCTCCTGCTTCGTCGGCACGCTGGCCGAGCTCGTGTTCGCCGCCGACCGCTCGTACATGCTGATCGGCCAGAAGCAGGGCGACAACCGTCCGCCGCCGGCGATCGAGCTGACGGCGATGAATTTCGGGCCCTATCCGATGAGCCACGGCCTGACCCGGCTGCAATCGCGCTTCCAGGCCGATCCGTCGGATCTGGAGCGCGCGCAAGGCTCGATCGGCAAGGCGCTCGACGCGGAGGAGGCCGAGGAGCTCGGTCTCGTCACCTTCGCGCTCGACGACATCGACTGGGACGACGAGGTCCGCGTGTTCTTCGAGGAGCGCACCTCGTTCTCGCCCGACGGTCTCACCGGCATGGAAGCCAATCTGCGCTTCGTCGGCCCGGAGACCATGGAATCGAAGATCTTCTCCCGCCTCACGGCGTGGCAGAACTGGATATTCCAGCGGCCGAACGCGGTCGGTGAGGACGGCGCACTGCGCCGCTACGGCACCGGCCAGAAGGCGCAATTCGACATGACGCGAGTTTAAGGGAGCACGGCCATGAACATCATGAACGTCGATTACTCGACCAAGATTCCGAACAATGTGAATCTCGCCGAGGACCGCCAGGTGCTCAAGGCGCTGGAAGGCTGGCACCCCGGCTACATGGACTGGTGGAGCGACATGGGGCCGGACGGCTTCCAGGAATCGCTGGTCTATCTGCGCACCGCCTATTCGGTCGATCCGCGCGGCTGGGCCAAGTTCGACTACGTGCGGATGCCCGAATATCGCTGGGGCATCCTGCTCGCGCCGCAGGAAGAGAACCGCGTCATTCCGTTCGGCGAGGACTATGGCAAGCCGGCCTGGCAGGAAGTCCCCGGTGAGCACCGCGCCATGCTGCGCCGCCTGATCGTGATCCAGGGCGACACCGAGCCGGCCTCGGTCGAGCAGCAGCGCCATCTCGGCAAGACCGCGCCCTCGCTCTACGACATGCGCAACCTGTTCCAGGTCAATGTCGAGGAAGGCCGCCATCTCTGGGCGATGGTCTACCTCTTGCAGAAGTATTTCGGCCGCGACGGCCGCGAGGAGGCGGATGATTTGTTGCGCCGCCGCTCGGGCGACGCGGATAGCCCGCGCATGTTAGGGGCCTTCAACGAGGCGACGCCGGACTGGCTGTCGTTCTTCATGTTCACCTACTTCACCGACCGCGACGGCAAGATGCAGCTGCACTCGCTGGCGCAGTCGGGCTTCGATCCGCTGTCGCGCACCTGCCGCTTCATGCTGACAGAAGAAGCCCACCACATGTTCGTCGGCGAGACCGGCATCACCCGCGTTGTGCAGCGCACCTGCGATGCGATGAAGGAAGCCGGCATCACCGATCCGAACGACATCGCCAAGATCCGCGCGCTTGGCGTGATCGACCTGCCGACCATCCAGAAGAAGCTGAACCTGCACTATTCGCTGTCGCTCGACCTGTTCGGCTCGGAAGTGTCGACCAACGCGGCCAATGCCTTCAACGCCGGCATCAAAGGCCGCTACAAGGAGACCACGATCGACGACGACCACCAGCTCAAGAGCTCGACCTATCCGGTCATGAAGATGGTGGACGGCCAGATCAAGATGGTCGACGAGCCGGCGCTGACCGCGCTCAACATGCGGCTGCGCGACGACTACACGCAGGATTGCGTCAAGGGCATGCTGCGCTGGAACAAGGTGATCTCGACATCGGGCATCGACTACAAGCTCGCGGTGCCGAACACCGCCTTCCACCGCCAGATCGGCGAGTTCAAGGACGTCCATGCGACGCCCGATGGCCTCTTGATCGACGACGCCACCTGGGCCAAGCGCAAGAACGACTGGCTGCCGTCGACCGCGGACGGCGACTTCATCGCCTCGCTGATGAAACCGGTGACCGAACCCGGCCAGTTCGCCTCCTGGATCTCGCCGCCCAAGGTCGGCATCGACAACAAGCCGGGCGACTTCGAGTATGTGAGGATCGAGAGCTGATCGGCGCGAGCATGATCCGGAAAAGTGTGAAGCGGTTTTCCGAAGAGATCATGCTCAAACAACGGATAGGTCATGATGCGAAAATCGCATCGTGACCTAACAGTTTCTTTCCGCAGGGAGAGAACAGGAAGGGGCGAGCCGAAAAGGTCCCGGGGCTCGTCCCTTTCTTTTTGGTCAGATGCCGGTACGGAGGCGCGGCCTCAATCGTCATTTGTAAGTTCGTCGGGCCACATCTGCGCACCGTGAAGCACGCGCAAGATGCGAACAGTCTCACCGTCAACAAGGTACGCCGTGACATAAGGTGTGCGCGGGATGACCAACTCGCGCGTGCCGGCAACACGCCCGGGCCGGCCATAGGAAAGTCGAGCAGGCGCCGCGCAGCATCGGCAATCTGTTCGTCAACATGGACCGCCGCGCGAGGATTCTCGGCCTCGATGTAGCTGAAAATGTCGTCGCGATCGGATAACGCGAAGCGCGACCAGACGAGTTTCACCGCTTACGCCTTGTCGCTTTTCGAAGCGCGGCGGCGCGGCGTTGCGCGAAATGCGCTTCGACCTCGGAATCATCGAGACCGGGCCGGGCATCCGCCAACGCCTGGTGCACCTTCTCGCGAAACCAGCTGTCGTAAGCCTGGCTGTTGCTCACGAGTTCCAAGCATTCCTTCATTGGCCGTGCGTGTCAGCAGAATCCGCACGGCGCCGGATACCGTGAGACCCATGTTCTCCAGAACCTCGGTGGCCTTTTCCTTTACGTCCGCATCGATGCGGGTTTGGACCAGGGCATTCGAAGCCATAGCGATCTCCTTCACTCGCATCCAATGTAATGCATTTGAATGACAAGCGCCCACAGCCCTATGGAAGCAGGTGAGCCAGCGACGAAAACGGCCCCGCCCTTCGGCGGAGCCGTTGCCGTAGGTCGGTCGCGCGGCTGCTTAGCCCGCGATCTCCAGCCCCGCGGTCGCGTAGACCACGCCGCCATCGACCGCGATGGTGTTGCCCACGACATAGTCGCCGGCGCGCGAGGCGAGGTAGATCGCGGTGCCCGCCATGTCCTCGTCGGTACCGACGCGCTTCGCCGGCACGCGCTTGGCGACTTCGTCGGCGTGGTCGCGCGCGGCGCGGTTCATGTCCGACTTGAAGGCGCCCGGTGCGATCGCGGTGACGTTGATGTTGTCCTTGATCAGGCGTGTCGCCATGCGGCGCGTCAGATGGATCACCGCAGCCTTGCTGGCGGCATAGGAATAGGTCTCCATCGGGTTGACGAAGATGCCGTCGATCGAGGCAATGTTGATCACCTTGCCCGGCCTGTCGTGCGTCGCCGCCGCACGCAGCGGCTTGGCCAGCGCCTTGGTCAGGAAGAAGATCGACTTGACGTTGAGGTTCATCACCTTGTCCCAGCCGCTCTCCGGAAATTCGTCGAAATCCGCGCCCCAGGCCGCGCCGGCATTGTTGACGAGGATGTCGAGCTTCGGCTCGCGCTTGATGATCTCGCCCGCGAGCTTCTCGCAGCCCTCGACGGTCGAGATGTCGATCGGCAGCGCGATGCATTCGCCGTCATAGGCGGCGGACAGCTCCTGGGCGGTCGCCTCGCAGGGACCTGCCTTGCGCGCGGTGATGTAGACCCTGGCGGCACCCTGCGCGAGGAAGCCGGCCGCGATCATCTTGCCGATGCCGCGCGATCCCCCGGTCACCAATGCGACGCGGCCTTTCAGCGAGAACAGATCCTTGAACATGCGCTCCTCCTTTGCGTTGCCAGTGGTTCTGGGCGCGCCCGGGGAGCGAGTCAAGGAGAGGGAAGGGATCGGTAGCCCGGATGCAGTGAAGCGAAATCCGGGAAAATGCTATCCGCGGATGCGACGGCCCCGGATTACGCTTCGCTGCATCCGGGCTACGAAGAGTAGCTTACGCCGCGTCGATGCGGCGAAAGCCGTTCCACACCGCTGTAGCGGCGCCTGATGTCAGCACCGGCAGCAGGCGCGCGTCCTGGTAATTGCCGTTCAGCGAGACCCGCTGCAAGGCGGTCAGATGGTCGGCGCTTTCGGGAAACAGCATGCCCGGCCGCGTCGTCACCGCGGTCCGAAAGCCGATCGACCGGGCGAGGGCGAATTCACGCTGCCCGGCGGCGATCCGGTCGCCATAGGGATAGGCGAGATGCAATGCCGGCCGCTGCAGCGCATCCTCGATCCGCGCCCGGCTGGTCGCGAGCTCGAACGATGCGATGGTCTCGCTCTGCTTGGCGAGATTGCAATGGGTGATGGTGTGCGCGCCGATCGTCACCAGCGGATCCTCGGCGAAGCCGCGCAACTCGTCCCAGGACATGCAGAGCTCGCGCACGATGCCGGTCTCGTCGACCCCGTGACGGGCGCACAGCGCGGATATCTCGGCCTGCATCGCCTGCTCGCCGGGCAGTGAACGCAGCCAGTCGTGGATGCGGCCGAAGGCAGTCCGCTTGGCCTGCGCTGTCGCGGTGTCGATCCGCGTCATGGTGCCGTCGATCGGCACCTCGATCGCGGACGCCGCCGCGATCACCCGCTCCAGTGCGATCCACCACAATCTGCCGCAGCCCTCGGCGAAATCGCTCGCGACATAGACCGTGAACGGGGCGCCGAACTCGCGCATCACGGGCAGCGCGAAATCGCGGTTGTCGCGATAGCCGTCATCGAAGGTAAAGCAGGCGAAGCGCCGTGCGAAATTCCGTTCGGCGAGACGGCGATGCGCCTCGTCGATGCTGATCACGTCGACGTCGAGCGCGCGCAGATGTGTCAGCATCGCGCGCAGGAAGTCCGGCGTGACCTCGAGATGATGGTTCGGCTGGAACGCGTCGCCGCGCCGCGGACGGACGTGGTGCAGCATGAAGATGGCGCCGACGCCGGCGAAGATCGGCCGCAGCAGGATATGCGCACCCGAGAAATACAACGCCTCCATCCCGGCACGGATCACGGTGTTGCGGAGTTGTTTCATGAGGGCGCGGGCCGGCCGATTTGCATTCCGCGGCAAACTTAGCGAAAGACCACTGAAGAAACTGTTATCCCGGTCCGACATGGCGCCCCCGCCATGGCGCGTCATTTGGGGTTTGACAGTCAGCCAAGGGTTTGTTTTCTCTCTGGTTCCCGACCCCGCAGGACGCTGAATGCACGGACTTTTCAAGTGGAGTAGCAAGTGGTGGCCGGGGGTGATTCCACTGGTCGTGCTTTGGGGTATCGCGGCCTGGACGAGCACCACAACGGTCGAAGCGGACCTTGCCGCGCGCTCCAATGCCGCACTGAAGGACACAGTCCTCGACAAGCGCCGCATCAGCGTCGACGGCCGCGACGTTACGTTCGCGGCCAACGCCTTCTCCGAAGACGGCCGCCTCAGCGCGGTGGCGTCGGTCGAAGCCGTGCCCGGCGTGCGGCTGGTCAACGACGAGACCCGCCTTGTTCCCGAAGCCAAGCCCTTTGTCTGGTCCGCCGAACGCGACGTCGTGCGGGTCACGCTCGGCGGCAATGCGCCGCTGCCGTCGAGCAAGGGCAAGTTGACCGAAGCCGCGAAGGCCGGTCTCGGCGGCGTTGAGGTGGTGGATCAGATGGTGCTCGCCCGCGGCGCGCCGCTGCGGTTCGACGCGGCGGCGCTGCTGTTGCTCGACCAGATCGGCAAGCTGAAGGAAGGCAAGATCACGCTGACCGACAACAAGGTCAATCTCGCCGGCATGGCGCGCGAGCTCGGCGGACGCGAAGCGGTCGCCGCGGCGCTGAAGAACCTGCCGGAAGGCTATTCGATCGCCGCCAACGACATCAAGGCGCCGCCTTACGTGTTCCAGGCCTACAAGGACCCGGTTTCGGTGACGCTGACGCTGACCGGCTACGTGCCCGACAACAACGTGCATGCCGCGCTGGTCGCCGCCGCCGGCCGCAAGTTCTTCAGCGAGAAGGTGGTCGACAATCTCAAGGCCAGCATCGGCGCGCCGTCGGGTTTCGCGGCCGCGGTGGTGCCCGCGCTCGGCGCGCTGTCGCGGCTATCGACCGGAACGCTGGTGGTATCGGACCGCGAGGTGAAGCTGTCGGGCGATGCGCTCTACGATGCTGCCGCCGGCCAGATCCGCGACGGGCTCGGCAAGGATTTTCCGCAGGGCTGGCAGTACAAGGCCGAGGTCACGGTCAAGCCGGCGGCTGCCCCGGTCGATCCCACGGTGTGCCAGCAGCTGTTTTCCGAAATTCTCTCGAAGGGCAAGATCCGCTTCGAGTCCGGCAAGGCCGACATCGTGCCGGATTCCGCCGGCCTGCTCGACCGCCTGATCGAGACCGCGTTGCGCTGCCCCAATGCGACGATCGAGATCGCCGGCCATACCGACAGCGACGGCGAGGAGGCCGCCAACCAGGCACTGTCGGAACGCCGCGCGCAGGCCGTGGTGGATTACCTCGTGCGCGCCGGGCTGCCTGCCAGCCGCTTCACGCCGATCGGCTATGGCAGCACGCAGCCGCTGGCCGGCAACGAGAGTGAAGACGGCAAGGCGCAGAACCGCCGCATCGAATTCGTGGTGAAGTAGCGATGACCGTGCTCGCGACATTCTTCTGGGGTTGGCTGCTCGGCGCGGCGCTGCTCGGCTTTTGCATGGGCTGGATCGCGGTGGTGCATCGGGCGCGGGGGGTCTCGAAGGTCTGGATGCGCTGGCTGGCGCTGCTCGCCGCCGCGCTGGTGGCGGCGTCGTTCGCGCGAATCGTGCCCGGCCGGTTCGGCTACTGGCTCGATCTCTTCCTGGTCATGTTCGCGCTCTATCTCGTCGGCTGCGCGATCGGCTCCTGGCTGCGCGACTGGGTGGTTTCGCGCAGCAAGCCCGCGAGCTGACCTCAATCCCCTGATCCGACAGGCCTGAGCGGCGTCGCCAAGCGCAGGGCGAACTGCATTCGTTTTAGCGCTTGACATCAATACGTACGTACGTATTAAATCCTGTCCATGCCAAAACCCTCTCTCCGCGATGCCATCCTCGACGCCGGCCTGACGGAAATGTTCCGGACCGGCTATCACGGCACCAGCGTGCGCGACGTCACTGCCGCAGCCGGCGCGCCGCAGGGCTCCTTCACCAACCATTTCCGCTCGAAGGAGCTGTTCGCGTCAGAGGTGCTGGACCGCTACTTCCTCTATGTCCGCGGCCTCGTCGCCGAGGCGCTGGGCGACCTGACGCTGACGCCGCGCGAAAGGCTGAGAAGCTATCTCGATCTGATCACCGGCAAGCTCGCGCGTGACGGTTTCACCCGCGGCTGCCTGATCGGCGACTTCAGCCTCGAGGCATCGGGCTCGAGCGAGATGCTGCGCGAGCAGCTCGACGACATCTTCCGGGAATGGCGCGCGCCGTTTGCGGCCTGCATCGCCGAGGCTCAGGCCACCGGCGAGATCGCCTCCGACTTCGATCCCGATCAGCTGGCCGATTTCCTGCTCGCATCCTGGCAGGGCGCGATGCTGCGCATGAAGGTCGAACGCAGCGAAGCGGCGCTGACGCGTTTCAAGACGATCGCATTCCAAACCGTGTTCAAGGAGTTGCCATGACCAGATCCCCCGATATCAGCCTGCATCATCGCGCCGTGCTTGGGTCTACGATGGCCTATCGCGAGACCGGCCGTAGCGACGCGCCGCACGTGCTGTTCCTGCACGGCAATCCGACGTCGTCCTACATCTGGCGCAACATCATGCCGCTGGTCGCCCCCGTCGGGCACTGCATCGCGCCCGACCTGATCGGCTACGGCCAGTCCGGCAAACCCGACATCGGCTATCGCTTCTTCGACCAGGCGGACTATCTCGATGCGCTGATCGACGAGCTGGGCATTGCCTCGGCCTATCTCGTCGCCCAGGATTGGGGCACGGCGCTCGCCTTCCACCTCGCGGTACGCCGTCCGCAACTGGTGCGCGGGCTCGCCTTCATTGAGTTCATCCGCCCGATGCGCGATTGGTCGGACTTCCACCAGCACGACGCCGCGCGGGAGACGTTCCGGAAATTCCGCACGCCGGGCGAGGGCGAAGCGATGATCCTCGACAACAATGCGTTCGTCGAACGCGTGCTGCCCGGCTCGATCCTGCGCACGCTCGGCGAGGAGGAGATGGCCGCCTACCGCGCGCCGTTTGCGACGCGCGAGAGCCGCAAGCCGACCCTGATGCTGCCGCGCGAGCTGCCGATCGCGGGCGAGCCGGCCGATGTCACTGAGGCGCTCACGGTGGCGCATGCGGCGCTCGTGGCATCGACCTATCCGAAGCTGCTGTTCGCGGCGACGCCCGGGGCACTGGTGTCACCAGCCTTTGCCGCCGAATTCGCCAAGACGCTCAAGCATTGCGCGGTCATTCAACTCGGCGCGGGCGCGCACTATCTGCAGGAGGATCATCCGGAGGCGATCGGCCGTTCTGTGGCCGGCTGGATCGCCGGCGTCGAGGCTGCCTCCGCGCAGCGCCACGCCGCATGAGGGGCACGGAGCGCGTGACATGAGGGATGTCTCGATCACCTATTGCCGGCCGTGCGGCTATGAGAAGCGTGCCAAAGAGGCCGCGGCGCTGTTGCGCGAGCGCCTCGGCGTCGATGCGACGCTGATCCCCGGCAAGGGCGGCATCTTCCAGGTCAAGCTCGGCGACGAGGTTGTCGCCAGGCGCACGAAGGGACATTTTCCCGATGCCGCCGAGATCGTCGCCGCGGTCACGGCCGCGCGGGATTGATGATCGGCGGAGCGCCTCCCGGCGGGTACCGGAAGATCATTCTCTATTCGGCCGTGCCGGTACTTCACCGTAGTTTTCCGGATGGCCTTGCAGACCGTTCGGCGGGCTAACTGCCGCACGCGCATGTCAAGTCTTGTCGAAGGCGGCGGGAAACGCGCATATTTGTGCACCCGCTGTCATGAATCATCCGTAATATCTTGAAGATGCGCGTTTTATTGTCTTTTGACGAATTCCACTCCGGTTTAAAACGCGCTACACGGGCCAGGGCACAGCGAAGCGCCGGCGGAGATCGCCCGGGAGCCGTCGTCGCGGGATCGCAATTCGAGGTCTAGATGCTGGAAGCAATACGCAGGGCGATGGCGTTTCTGCGCCAGAAGCAAATCCTGCATCGGCTGGGTGTTGTCATCAGCATCGCCGTCATCGGCATCGCCTGCTACGTCCTTTATCACATGCTGCGCGGCATCGACACCAACGAGGTGCTCGAGGCCATCAAGAGCACCGAGCCGCGGCAGATTGCCCTGGCGGGACTGTTCGTCGCGGCGGGCTACTTCACGTTGACCTTCTACGATCTGTTCGCGGTGCGCGCGATCGGCCACGCCCATGTGCCCTATCGCATCAACGCGCTCGCGGCCTTCACCTCCTATTCGATCGGCCACAATGTCGGCGCCAGCGTCTTCACCGGCGGCGCGGTGCGCTACCGGATCTATTCGGCGTGGGGGTTGAACGCGATCGACGTCGCCAAGATCTGCTTTCTCGCCGGGCTCACCTTCTGGCTCGGCAATGCCGCGGTGCTCGGGCTCGGCATCGCCTACCACCCCGAGGCCGCCGCCAACATCGACCAGCTGCCGCCCTGGCTCAACCGGGCGCTGGCATTCGCGATCATCACCGCGCTGGTCGCCTATGTGGTCTGGGTCTGGACCCAGCCGCGGGTGGTCGGCCGCGGCCCCTGGACGGTGACCCTGCCGGGTGGCCCGCTGACGCTGCTGCAGATCGCAATCGGCATCCTCGACCTCGGCTTCTGCGCGCTGGCGATGTACGTGCTGGTGCCGGACGAGCCAAATCTCGGCTTCGTCGTGGTCGCCGTCATCTTCGTGTCGGCGACCCTGCTCGGCTTCGCCAGCCACTCCCCCGGCGGCCTCGGGGTGTTCGACGCCGCTATGCTGGTCGGCCTCTGGCAGATGGACCGCGAGGACCTGCTCGGCGGTATGCTGCTGTTCCGGCTGCTCTACTATATTGCGCCGTTCGTCATATCTGTAATCTTGCTGACGTTTCGGGAGGTTATTGTCGGCGCCCGACTCAAACGGCTGCCGCAGGCTGATTCGGGTCCCCGCGCCGAGCCGCACCATGAGGCGGTTCTGGTTCGCAAGCGCGGTGACTCCGGGGTCTGATGAAGCGGCCCGATGCCTCCCGAGGGAAGGTCGCTATGACCGCGCCTGGGCGAGACATGAACCGACGGGATGAAAGCCGCCGCGATGGCAATTGACGATTCGCATTCCTCCATCTTCTCGCCCTGGCCCGACCGGTTGCGCCACTCCGCGCTGATCCTGCTTGCCGCAGCGCTGGCCTTGAGCGTGGTGGTCGCGCTCGGCGAATTGTCGCTGGTGCGCGCCTGCGCCGTGTTCGTCTGCATCGCGGCCGCGGCGCTGGTGCCGTGGCGGCTGCATGATGCCGGAACCTCGCGCGAGGATGTCCGCGGCGTCAATCCGGTCGAGGCCGCCGCCGTCAGCGCGGTCGTCGCCGGCATGCCGGATCCGGCCGTATTGCTCGATCGCGCCGGCCGCGTCATCCATCTCAACGCCGCAGCGGCGCAGCTCGCGCCTGCGCTGCGCAAGAACGAACTGGCGCAATTTGCCCTGCGCTCGCCGGAGATCATCACCGCGCTGCGCGAGGCGATCGCGACCACCGAGCCACGCCGCGCCACCTACACCGACCACGTTCCGGTCGATCGCTGGATGGAACTGGTGATCACGCCGGTGCCGGTGCCGACCCAGTTCGGCGGCACCGAGAAGTGCATGCTGATGACCTTCCACGACCTGACGCCGCTGCGCCGGGTCGAGGAGATGCGAGCCGACTTCGTCGCCAATGCCAGCCACGAGCTGCGCACGCCGCTCGCCGCCTTGTCCGGCTTCATCGACACGCTGCAGGGGCCGGCGCGCGAGGACGCGCGGGCGCGCGAGCGCTTCCTCGGCATCATGCACACCCAGGCGACCCGCATGGCGCGGCTGATCGACGATTTGCTGTCGCTGTCGCGGGTCGAGTTGTCGGCCCATGTGCGGCCCGAGGCCTCGATCGACATCGTGCCGATCATCCGCCAGGTCGCCGACGGGCTCGAGGCACTGGCCAGCGAGCGCCAGGTCGAGATCGAGGTCGACCTGCCTCAGGCTCCGGTCATGATCGCCGGCGACCGCGAGGAACTGCTCCGCCTGTTCGAGAACCTGATCGAGAATGCCCTCAAATACGGCGCCTCCGGGGGGCGCGTCATAGTGTCGCTGAATCAGGCCGTTTCGGGTGCATCGGGCGAAGGGGCCCCCGAAATCCGTGTCATGGTACGGGATTTCGGCCCCGGCATCGCCCCCGAGCACCTGCCGCGGCTGACCGAGCGCTTCTACCGGGTCGACGTCGGCGACAGCCGCAACCAGGGCGGAACGGGCCTCGGATTATCGTTGGTGAAACATATTCTTAACCGTCATCGCGGGCGTCTTTTGATCGAGAGCGTGCCGAAGAACGGGGCCACTTTTACCGCCTGTTTTCCCCGGCCGAAGACCCCGTTGCCAACTCAGAGCTAAGCGTTTTCAGAAGCTTAGTACTGTCATCCAACTGTCATCCAACCTTCGTAAAAGCAGCACCGACCGCTCCTAGATGGACCGGCGTGAGCGCGATCGGGCGCATTCGGCGCTTCGCTCACTGGATGGAGAGCACCCATGAATTTCATCAAAGCAATCGTCGCAGCCGGCGTGATCGCCGCTTCGACGTCGGCCTTCGCTGCCGATATTACCGGCGCGGGCGCGACGTTTCCGTTCCCGATCTATTCGAAGTGGGCTGACGCCTACAAGAAGGAGACCGGCAACGGTCTGAACTACCAGTCGATCGGCTCCGGCGCCGGCATCAAGCAGATCCAGGCCAAGACCGTGACCTTCGGCGCCACCGACGCGCCGCTCAAGCACGAGCAACTCGAGAAGGACGGCCTCGTGCAGTGGCCGATGGTGATGGGTGCGATCGTCCCGGTCGTGAACCTCGAAGGCATCAAGCCGGGTGACCTGATCCTGTCGGGCGAAGTGCTCGGCGACATCTATCTCGGCAAGATCACCAAGTGGAATGACGCGGCGATCGCCAAACTCAATCCGAAGCTGACCCTGCCGGGCGATGCCATCACCGTCGTGCGCCGTTCGGACGGTTCGGGCACCACCTTCAACTTCACCGACTATCTCTCCAAGTCGAACGCCGACTGGAAGTCCAAGGTCGGTTCCGGCACCGCGGTCGAGTGGCCGGTCGGCGTCGGCGCCAAGGGCAACGAAGGCGTTGCCGGCAACATCAGCCAGACCAAGAACGCTATCGGCTATGTCGAGTATGCCTACGCCAAGCAGAACAAGCTGACCTACACCGGGCTGGTCAACAAGGCCGGCAAGACCGTGCAGCCGACCATGGCTGCCTTCCAGGCTGCCGCTTCGAATGCCGACTGGGCCAAGGCTCCCGGCTACTACGTGATCCTGACCGACCAGCCGGGCGAGGCCTCCTGGCCGATCACCGCGGCGACCTTCATCCTGATGCACAAGGACTCGACCGACAAGGCGGCCTCGCAGGAAGCGCTCAAGTTCTTCAAGTACGCCTTCGAGAAGGGCGACAAGGCGGCCGAAGAGCTCGACTACATCCCGATGCCGGACTCGGTCGTCAAGCTGATCGAGAAGACCTGGTCGTCGGACATCAAGAGCTAAGTCCGACGCTGCGACAGGGCCTGTGCCGACTCGATCGCGGCCCAGGTTGAGCGACCAAGACCCGGTCTCCATCACCGCGGCAACAAGCGCGCGATCGAGGCCGGGTTCGCGCCTCAAGGGGCGTGGCTGGAACGACGACGCCCGGCCAAATGCGTCAGTGAAGATCGCTTCGGGGCGTAGCGGTTTGCGTGGCTTTTGCATACTAAAGAGGGGATTGGCGTGGCAGACATGGCTGTTCAGAGCGATGTGATGGAAGCCGCGGGACCTTACGATCGCGCCAAGGCCCTCAGCGCCTTCAAGCTCGGTGACCTCACCTTCTATTGGATCACCCGTATCTCGGCGATTTCGGTTCTGTTGATCCTCGGCGGCATCATCCTGTCGCTGATCGTCGGCGCCTGGCCGGCGATGAAGGAATACGGCTTCGCCTTCCTCTGGACGCAGCGCTGGGCGCCCTCGGCCGATCCACCGGTGCTCGGCGCGCTCGGCCCGATCTACGGCACGCTGATCACCTCGGTCATCGCGATGCTGATTGCCATTCCGGTCGGCATCGGCATCGCCGTGTTCCTCACCGAGCTCTGCCCGCAAATGCTGCGCCGCCCGATCGGCATCGCGATCGAGCTGCTCGCCGGCATCCCCTCGATCATCTACGGCATGTGGGGCTTCTTCGTGCTCGGCCCGTTCCTGGCCAACACGTTCCAGCCCTTCATGATCCGGATCTTCGAGGGCGTCCCGGTGCTGGGCGCGGTGTTCGCAGGCCCGCCGTCCTATCTCAGCCTGTTCAACGCCGCGCTGATCCTTGCGATCATGGTGCTGCCCTTCATCACCGCGATCTCGGTCGACGTGTTCAAGACCGTGCCGCCGGTGCTGAAAGAGGCCGCCTACGGCATGGGCTGCACCACCTGGGAAGTCGTCCGCAGCGTCGTGATCCCCTACACCCGCGTCGGCGTGATCGGCGGCATCATGCTGGCGCTCGGCCGCGCCCTCGGCGAGACCATGGCGGTGACCTTCATCATCGGCAACTCGTTCCGGATCTCGTCGTCGATCTTCGCGCCGGGCACCACGATCTCGGCGGCGATCGCCAGCGAATTCGCCGAGAGCGACGGCCTGCACCAGTCCGGCCTGATCCTGCTCGGCCTGCTGTTGTTCGTGCTGACCTTCTTCGTGCTCGCCGGCGCGCGGCTGATGCTGATGCGGCTTGAAAAGAAGGCGGGGAAGTAACGCCATGAACCCGATCTACAAATCCCGCCGCCGCAGCGACATCGTCATCCGCGCACTCTGTGTCGGCGCGGCGCTGTTCGGCGTTACCTGGCTGGCGCTGATCCTGATCACGCTGCTTTATAACGGCCTTGCCGGCCTCAGCGTGCAGCTGTTCACCCAGAACACGCCGCCGCCCGGCTCGACCGAAGGCGGCTTGCTCAACGCCATCGTCGGCTCGGTCATCATGACCGTGATCGGCGTCGGCATCGGCGCGCCGCTTGGCCTGTTCGCCGGCACCTACCTCGCCGAATACGGCAAGCACGACAAGCTGACCTCGGTGATCCGCTTCATCAACGACATCCTGCTCAGCGCGCCCTCGATCATCATCGGCCTGTTCATCTATGGTGCGGTGGTGGTGCCGATGCGCGGCTTCTCGGCGATCGCAGGCAGCCTTGCGCTCGCGGTGATCGTGATCCCGGTCGTGCTGCGCACCACCGAGGACATGCTGCTCTTGGTGCCCAATCCGCTGCGCGAGGCCGCCTCCGCGCTCGGCCTGCCGCGTTCGCTGGTGATCAAGCGGATCGCTTATCGTGCCGCGCGATCGGGTCTGATCACCGGTGTGCTGCTGGCGACCGCCCGCGTCGCCGGCGAGACCGCGCCGCTGCTGTTCACCGCGCTGTCGAACCAGTTCTTCAGCCTGGATCTGACCAAGACGATGGCCAACCTGCCAGTGACCATCAACAACTTCGTGCAGAGCCCCTACGCCTACTGGAAAGAGCTGGCGTGGAGCGGCGCGCTGCTCATCACATTCACCGTGCTCGCGTTGAATATCGGCGCGCGTATCCTTGGTGCCGAAAGGGCCGCAAAATGACCGAGCTTTCCGTCTCCACGACTGCCGCAGGCCACATTCCCCAGGTTCCGCTGCCGGAAGCGCCGCCGAAAGTCACGGTGCGCAACCTCAACTTCTATTACGGCGAGCACCACGCGCTGAAGAACATCAACCTGGCGCTCGGCACCAACCGCGTCACGGCGTTCATCGGCCCGTCCGGCTGCGGCAAGTCGACCCTGCTGCGCATTTTCAACCGGATGTACGACCTGTATCCGGGTCAGCGCGCGGTCGGCCAGCTGATGCTGGACCAGACCAACATTCTCGACCCCAAGCTCGACCTCAACTTGCTGCGCGCGCGGGTCGGCATGGTGTTCCAGAAGCCGACGCCGTTCCCGATGACGATCTACGAGAACATCGCCTTCGGCATCCGCCTCTATGAGAAGATCTCGAAGTCCGAGATGGACGACCGGGTCGAGAAGGCGCTGCGCGGCGGCGCGCTGTGGAACGAGGTCAAGGACAAGCTGAACGCCTCCGGCCTGTCGCTCTCCGGTGGCCAGCAGCAGCGCCTGTGCATCGCACGCACCGTGGCGGTGCGCCCCGAGGTGATCCTGTTCGACGAGCCGTGCTCGGCGCTCGACCCGATCTCGACCGCCAAGGTCGAGGAGCTGATCCAGGAACTCTCCGAGGACTACACGATCGCGATCGTCACCCACAACATGCAGCAGGCGGCGCGCGTCTCCGACAAGACCGCCTTCATGTATCTCGGCGAGCTGATCGAGTTCGACGACACCAACAAGATCTTCACCTCACCGAGCGATCGGCGCACCCAGGACTACATCACCGGCCGGTTCGGTTGACCGGCGCATGATCCGGAAAAGTGGAAACCGGTTTTCCGATCAGGTCATGCTAAAATTCAGGACACGAAGCCATGATCCCCGGGATCATGGTTGAGGGAGACAAGCGATGGCTTCTGAACATACCGCCAAGGCATTCGACAGCGACCTGCAGGAGTTGACCCGCCTGGTCGCCGAGATGGGCGGCCTGGTCGAACGAATGATCACCGAGTCGGTCGACGCGCTGATCCGTCGCGACGTCGCGCTCGGCAAGCGCGTGGTCGCCGCCGACATCGAGATCGACAATCTGCAGCGCAACATCGAAGAGCGCGCGGTGCTGACGATCGCGCGCCGCCAGCCGATGGCGATCGACCTGCGTGAGATCGTCAGCGCGATGCGCGTCGCCACTGATCTCGAGCGGATCGGCGACCTCGCCAAGAACATGGGCAAGCGCGTCGCGGCGCTGGAGAGCGATTTCCAGCCGCTGAAGTTGATCCGCGGCCTCGAGCACATGACCGACCTCGTGCTGTCGCAGGTCAAGTCGGTGCTCGACGCCTATGCCGCGCACGACCTGCCGGCGGCGATGAACGTCTGGAAGGGCGACGAGGAGGTCGATGCGATCTGCACCTCGCTGTTCCGCGAACTGCTCACCTACATGATGGAAGATCCGCGCAACATCTCGTTCTGCATCCATCTGATGTTCTGCGCCAAGAACATCGAGCGGATCGGCGATCACGCCACCAATATCGCCGAGACCGTGTTCTACATGATCGAGGGCCAGCAGATCACCGACAAGCGCCCGAAGGGCGACATGACCACTTTTGCCACCACGGTGCCGGGCAACTGAGGCATGATCGGCAAGCACGGAACCGGCAAGAGCGAAACTGGACGATCCTCGCGACAAATCGTTTCCGCGGGGACTATGCTCAAGGAAGTAAGCGTTTCGGTTTGCGTCTGGGCAACGGATCACCACAGAGAAAGAACTTAAACCGATGAGCGCACGCATTCTGGTAGTCGAAGACGAGGAAGCGCTGACGACGCTGTTGCGCTACAATCTCGATGCGGAAGGCTACGATGTCGAGACGGTGGGGCGCGGCGACGATGCGGATACAAGGCTGAAGGAGCGCGTCCCCGACCTCGTGGTGCTGGACTGGATGCTGCCGGGCCTGTCCGGCATCGAACTGTGCCGCCGCCTGCGGGCGCGGCCCGAGACCAAGCAGCTTCCGATCATCATGCTGACCGCGCGCGGCGAGGAAAGCGAGCGCGTGCGCGGGCTTGCCACCGGCGCGGACGATTACATCGTCAAGCCGTTCTCGGTGCCGGAGCTGCTGGCGCGGGTGAAGGGCCTGTTGCGCCGCGCCAGCCCGGAGCGGCTTGCGACCGTGCTGACCTACGGCGACATCGAGCTCGACCGCGAGAAGCGCCGCGTGGCGCGCTCGGGCCGTCCGATCGATCTCGGGCCGACCGAGTATCGCCTGCTCGAATTCTTCCTCGAGCATCCCGGCCGCGTGTTCAGCCGCGAGCAATTGCTCGACAGCGTCTGGGGCCGCGACATCTACATCGATGAGCGCACCGTCGACGTGCATATCGGCCGCCTGCGCAAGCTGCTCAATCCGGGCCGCGAGCAGGATCCGATCCGCACTGTGCGCGGCGCCGGCTACGCGCTCGACGACCGCTTTGCCAAGGCCGAGCCGCAGCCGTAACGGCCATGCGGCATTCATAAACCGCAACACGGCGTCGTCCCGGCGAAAGCCGGGACCCATACGCCGCGGCCAGCGCAATCGGCACGCGGCCAGACGGCTTTCTAACAACACCCATTCGTGGTTATGGGTCCCGGCCTGCGCCGGGACGAGGCCGGTGACGTAGCGGTAGCCCGGATGGAGCCGACGGGTCGCGCGAACGAGCGCCCCGTTGGCTCCATCCGGGCTGCGTCACACAAAAAAATCCCCGCTTTCGCGGGGATTTGTCTTTGAGGTCTTCCGTCGTTTTCCCGAGTGCTCACTTGATCTGCGGTTTCGCCGACGGCCGGCGGCGATCGGCGGCGGGCTGGTAGGCGACGCGCGAGTGATGCGCGCAATAGGGCAGGCCGCCGAGCGCTTTGCCGCCGCAGAAGAAGAATTCCGGGCTCGAGGGATCGCCGACCGGCCAGTGACAGGTGGCCTCGTTGAGCTCGAGCAGCGACAGCCGCTGGCTCATCGGCACCACATTGTCGTAGGAGATCGGATCGGGCTCCATCTCGGCCTCGAAGGCGTGCGCCAGCGCGGTGTTGCCGCGCGAGACCGGGCGCGCCACCCGCATCATGTGCTGGGCGGGGCGGGCCTTGCGCTGCCGCGGCGCGGCCGTGGAGGGTGCCTTGGCGCGGCCGGAGAGGCCGAGCCGATGCACTTTGCCGATCACGGCGTTTCGCGTCACATTGCCAAGTTCCGCCGCGATCTGGCTGGCCGACAGGCCGGACTCCCAGAGCTTCTTCAGCTGCTCGACGCGATCGTCGGACCAGGTCAATACAGTCATCGCATTCTTCCCTTCGCGTAGCGCCGGCCAATCATTGGAGCGGCGCTGCGAGCCAATCTGGACAAAAATCCCTGCGGCCAGAATCCCTTAGCCCTCGCCGGGCACGGTGTTGCGCCCGAACGTTTACGCGAGACACAAAGGTTACTTAGAGGGTCCAGTACCGCCGCACGAGATGTCGTACCCGACAGGCCAAACGCTACAATATGGCGTGACTCTGGCGCAAGAGTCCGCGGTCGTGCGTCCACATGTTCCCACACAGTTAAGCATCGCGATGAGGCTTTTCCACCGCACCGGAATGCTCCGGATTGCGCTCGTTTCGCATTGCAGGAAGGCCACTTCGTGGCGATTGACACTTACCGACCGCAGCATAGAATGCCCGCCACGTGCCGCCCGCAAAGGCGGCCGTTTTGTTTTCCGAAGCTGGCCGTTGCTGCGCTGGCGTCAAGGCGCGCGGCAATTGTCGGCTTAAAAACCGTCAGTGATCGTCATGACCAACGCTGCCACGTCGCATCTGCTCCCCGTCTTCGCCAGGGTCGATCTCGGTTTCGAGCGCGGTGAGGGCGCCTGGCTGATCGCAACCAACGGCGACCGCTATCTCGATTTCACCTCGGGCGTCGCGGTCAACGCGCTCGGGCACGCGCATCCGCATCTCGTCAAGGCGCTGCAGGAACAGGCGACCAAGCTCTGGCACATGTCGAACCTGTTCAAGAGCCCGGACGGCGAGGTGCTTGCCGCGCGGCTGTGCGAGCAGAGCTTTGCCGACTTCGTGTTCTTCTGCAATTCCGGCGCGGAAGCGATGGAGGGCGTGATCAAGCTGGTCCGCCACTATCACTTCTCCAAGGGCCATGGCGAGCGCTACCGCATCATCACCTTCGAGGGCGCCTTCCACGGCCGCACGCTGGGCACGCTGGCGGCGACCGGCTCGGCGAAATATCTCGAGGGCTTCGGCCCGCCGATGGACGGCTTCGACCAGGTGCCGCATGGCGACATCGACGCGGTGAAGAAGGCGATCGGTCCGCACACCGCCGGCATCCTGATCGAGCCGGTGCAGGGCGAGGGCGGCGTGCGCTCGGCGCCGCAGGCGTTCTTCAAGGCACTGCGCGCGCTGTGCGACGAGCACGGCCTGCTGCTCGCCTTCGACGAGGTGCAGACCGGCATGGGCCGAACCGGCGAGCTGTTCGCCTACAAGCGCACCGGCGTCACGCCGGACGTGATGTCGCTGGCCAAGGCGCTCGGGGGCGGTTTCCCGATCGGCGCGGTGCTGGCGACCGCGCAGGCCGCGGCCGGCATGGCGCCCGGCTCGCACGGCTCGACCTTCGGCGGCAATCCGCTCGCGGTCGCCGCCGCCAATGCCGTGCTCGACGTCATGCTGAAACCCGGCTTCTTCGAGCATGTGCAGAAGATGTCGCTGCTGCTCAAGCAGAAGCTCGCCTCCGTCGTCGACCGCTATCCCGGCGTGCTGTCGGAGGTACGCGGCGAGGGGCTGTTGATCGGCGTCAAGGCCGTGGTGCCGTCGGGCGACCTGATCGCAGCGCTGCGTAGCGAGAAGCTGCTCACCGTCGGCGCAGGCGACAATGTGGTGCGGTTCCTGGCGCCGCTGATCGTGACCGAGTCCGAGATCGACCAGTCGATCACCGCGCTCGAGCGCGCCTGCGCGACATTGTCGGTGGCGCAGCCGAAGAAGGCGGCTGGATAATGAGCAAGCCGGTCCGTCACTTCCTCGATATCAACGAGCTGCCGCTCGGCGAGCTGCGCAACATGCTGTCCGCCGGAGCCGCCATGAAGGCGAAGCTGAAGGCGCATGAGAAGGGCAGGAAGCCGCTCGAAGGCAAGACGCTGGCGATGATCTTCGAGCGCCCGTCGACCCGCACAAGGGTGTCGTTCGACGTGGGCATGCGCCAGCTCGGCGGTGAATCCATCATGCTGACCGGCGCCGAGATGCAGCTCGGCCGCGGCGAGACCATCGCCGACACCGCGCGCGTGCTGTCGCGCTATGTCGATGCGATCATGATCCGCATCCTCAACCATGACGCGCTGCTCGAGCTCGCGGCTCACGCCACCGTTCCCGTCATCAACGGCCTGACCCGGCGTTCGCATCCCTGCCAGGTGATGGCCGACCTCATGACCTATGAGGAAAACCGCGGCTCGATCGAGGGCAAGACCGTGGCCTGGACCGGCGACGACAACAACGTGCTGGCCTCCTGGGCGCATGCCGCCGAGCGGTTCAAGTTCCAGCTCAATGTCGCGACCCCGCCGGAGCTGTCGCCGAAGAAGCCGATGCGCGACTGGATCAAGGCGACCGGCGCGCCGATCATGCTCGGCACCGATCCGGAAGCCGCCGTGCGCGGCGCCGACTGCGTCGTCACCGACACCTGGGTGTCGATGGGCGACAAGGAGGGCGAGCACCGCCACAACGTGCTGCGGCCCTATCAGGTCAATGCCAAGCTGATGTCGCTCGCCAAGCCGGACGCACTGTTCATGCACTGCCTGCCCGCGCATCGCGGCGAGGAGGTCACCGACGAGGTGATCGACGGGCCGCAATCCGTGGTGTTCGACGAGGCGGAAAACCGCCTGCATGCGCAGAAGGGCATTCTGGCCTGGTGTTTCGACGCGGTCGCGTAGTCGGAGATCAGAAGCGTTGTCGTCCCGGGCAAGCGAAGCGCGACCCCGGACCCATAACCATCGCTGTCAATTGTTGCGAAGGCTGGGGCACCAGCTTGATGCAAGCAACTCACATCGGTGGTTATGGGTCCCTGCTTTCGCATGCTTTCGCAGGGACGACGGAAACATCCGCGTTAGTGAACCCCTTTATTTCATGGTCCGAGACCCCAGATAGAGCGCCATGGTTTCACAATCCCCCGACATCAAAATCACGCCCGAGGCGCCGGTTCGCGCGCCCTCAGCGGTTCCGGTCGACGATGCCGTGCTGGCATTCGAGGTCGGCGCGCTGGACCTGCGCGGCCGGCTGACCCGGCTCGGCCCCGCGCTCGACGAGATCCTGCACAAGCACGATTATCCGCCCGCGGTCGGCAAGCTGCTCGGCGAGGCGATCGTGCTGACCACGCTGCTCGGCTCGTCGGTCAAGTTCGAGGGCCGCTTCATCCTGCAGACCCGGACCGAAGGTCCGGTCTCGCTCCTGATCGTGGATTTCCAGGCGCCCGACCGGCTGCGCGCCTATGCGCGCTACGACGCATCGCGCCTCAAGAATGGCCAGAGCTCGGGCGAGCTGCTCGGCAAGGGCCACCTTGCGATGACCATCGATCAGGGCTCCAACACCAGCCGCTACCAGGGACTGGTCGCGCTCGACGGCGGCGGCCTGGAAGAGGCGGCCCACGAATATTTCCTGCGCTCGGAGCAGATTCCGACGCGGGTGCGGCTTGCGGTCGGCGAGGAGATGCGCGGCGGCGAGGGCGGCAAGCTGCACTGGCGTGCCGGCGGCATCCTGCTGCAATTCCTGCCCAAGGCGCCCGAGCGCGCCAAGCAGGCCGATCTGCATCCCGGCGATGCGCCGGAAGGCACGGCCACGCATAGCGTGCCGGACGATGACGCCTGGGTCGAGGGCCAGTCGCTGATCTCGACCGTCGAGGACGTCGAGCTGATCGATCCCGATCTGTCCGGCGAGCGGCTGCTCTATCGCCTGTTCCACGAACGTGGCGTGCGTGTCTTCAACCCGCAAACGCTGCGCGCGCAGTGCTCCTGCTCGCGCGACGCGGTGTCGTCGATGCTGAAGAGCTTTGCGCCGAACGACCGCGCCGAGATGGTCAAGGACGGCAAGGTCGTCGTGACCTGCGAGTTCTGCTCGTCGGTGTATGAATTCACGCCGCAGGAAGCCGGCGTGGAGTAGACGCGTTCGTCATCGTAGCCCGGATGAAGCGCAGCGAAATCCGGGGCCGCTCCAACCGCGGATGCACCTGCCCCGGATTGCGCTTCGCTCCATCCGGGGCTACGCAGGCGTCAGTTCAGCACCCTTTTGCCGCCCGGGCTCGGGCTGTCCAGCGAAAATGTCGGCACGTCGATGTCGAAGCGCTCGCCGGCTTCGGTGACCATCTGATAGCTGCCGGTCATGAATCCGGAGGCGGTCGGCAGCGGCACGCCGCTGGTGTATTCGAAGCGTTCGCCGGGCGCGAGCACCGGCTGCTCGCCGACCACGCCCTCGCCGCGCACCTCCTGGCGGCGGCCGGTGGCGTCGGTGATGATCCAGTGCCGCGTCCGCAGCTGCACCGTATCCGGGCCCGAATTGACGATCACGATCTTGTACGACCAGAAATATTCGCGCCGGTCGACCGACGAGCGCTCCGGCATGAAGTTCGGCTCGACGGTGACTTCGATCTGGCGGGTAACGGCGCGGTACATGCGGCTCAATCCGATGGTCCTGGCGCATGGTCCGTTTTCGACCGGATCATGCTCAAACAGGGCGCTATCATAGCCAATTGAACCGCCGGAACCAATCGCCTGCCAGGCCGCGAAAGGGCGGGCTTGGAAAGCCGGATTTGGGGCGGCCCGTTCATCGCGGTTTCAACATAGTTCCGCTCTAAAGCGCGGCCGCATGCCGCCGCACTCCGTGCTTTGTCGGCAACTCGCGGACCGATATTATCTTTTCAGCACGGCGTGCGGGGCGTCCGCGGCCGACACGGTGTTTGATGAGCTCGATTGCCGATCCCATAGCCGGTTCGCCGGTGGCTGACGTCAAGGCCGAAGTAAAGGCAGAGGCCGAGGCGAAGGTTGCTGCGCCCGCGATCACGCTGCCGGCGACCGGCGAGCGCGAGCTCCGCCTCGATCTGTTCCGCGGGCTCGCGCTGTGGCTGATCTTCATCGATCATCTGCCGACCAATCTTCTGACCTGGCTGACGATCCGCAATTACGGCTTCTCCGACGCCACCGAGATCTTCATCTTCATCTCCGGCTACACCGCGGCCTTCGTCTACGGCCGCGCGATGCTGGAGGGCGGCTTCGTGATCGCGACCGCGCGCATCCTGCGCCGGGTCTGGCAAATCTACGTCGCGCACGTCTTCCTGTTCACGATCTTCCTCGCCGAGATCTCCTATGTCGCGACCTCGTTCGAGAACCCGCTCTACAGCGAGGAAATGGGGATCATGGACTTCCTCAAGCAGCCTGACGTCACCATCGTCCAGGCGCTGCTGCTGCGCTTCCGTCCGGTCAACATGGACGTGCTGCCGCTCTATATCGTGCTGATGCTGTTCCTGCCGCTGATCCTGTGGCTGATGAAATGGAAGCCCGACGTCACGCTCGGTCTCTCGGTCGTGCTCTACGCGCTGACCTGGCAGTTCGACCTTTATCTCTCGGCCTATCCGAACGGCTTCTGGGCGTTCAATCCGTTCGCCTGGCAATTGCTGTTCGTGTTCGGCGCCTGGTGCGCGCTCGGCGGGGCGCGGCGGATGTCGCGGATCCTGTCGTCGAACATCACGATGTGGATCTGCATCGTCTATCTGGTCGCGGCGTTCTTCGTGACCCTGACCTGGTACGTGCCGCAGCTCGGCCACATCATGCCGAAGGTGATCGAGCAATGGATGTATCCGATCAACAAGACCGACCTGGACGTGTTGCGATTCGCGCACTTCCTGGCGCTCGCCGCGCTCACCGTGCGCTTCCTGCCCAAGGACTGGCCGGGCCTGAAATCGCCCTGGCTGCGACCTTTGATCCTGTGTGGCCAGCATTCGCTTGAGATATTCTGCCTCGGGGTCTTCCTCGCCTTCGCCGGTCACTTCGTGCTTGCCGAAGTATCTGGCGGTGCCGCACTGCACGCCTTGATCAGCGTCTGCGGCATCCTCATCATGTGCGGCATGGCGTGGATCATTTCGTGGTACAAGCACTCCGCCGACAAAGGCGCCTCGAAAAAAGGCGCCGCCGGCAACGCCGATCTGGCGGGAGGGGGAGCATGAAGTCCGCGCGGACGATGCTGGGCCTGACGCTGCTCGCAGCCTGCCTGACGGCCGGTTTGGCGGCGGCGCCCGCGTGCGCCGGCGACACCGCGGAGCCGCCCCCGCCGCCGCCCTGCGACGTGCCCGCCTATCTGCTTACGAGCGAGAGCTCGCTGCCCAAGGTCACCGACGCCATCAAGTCCAACCGGCCGCTCAACGTGCTGGTGGTCGGCAGCCGCTCCTCGACCATCCAGGGCAACGAGGCGAGCGCCTATCCGGCCACGCTGCAGGCGGCGCTGAAGGAAGCGTTGCCGTCGTCGACGATCGATCTATCCGTAGAATTACAGGGAAAGAACACCGCCGAGGAGACCGCGGGAACTCTTGTTAAGCTTGTTGAAGCAAAAAAGCCTACTTTGGTTATCTGGCAGACCGGAACCGTCGATGCTATGCGAGCAATCGATCCCGACGATTTCCGTACCGCCATCAACGAAGGCGTTGTTGCGTTGCGGGACGCCGGGACCGACGTGGTGCTGGTCAATCTGCAATACAGCCCGCGTACGGAGACGATGATCTCTGCACCGCCCTATCTCGACAACATGAAGGTGGTGGCGCAGCAGCACGACGTTCCGCTGTTCGACCGGTTCGCGATTATGAAGCAGTGGAGCGACGCCGGATATTTTGACCTGTTCAGCACCTCGCATGGTGTCGATCTGGCCAAGAAGGTTCATGCCTGTCTCGGCCGCGCACTGGCGAAATTCGTGATCGATGCGGCCCATCTGGGCCCGGTGCAGCAGAATTAAGGAAGCAGAGTAAATGCGTTTTGCCTTCCCTTTTCGCGCTTCCGCAGGGCGAGGTCTCTGTGCCGTTGCGGTGCTGACGCTGCTCGCGGTTGTGCCGTCGCGCGCGCAGACCGACCAGCATGCAGCGCTTTCGTCCGACGGCAAGACCGAGGCCGCAAAGCCTGATGCAACGCAGCCCGCTGCGACGGCCGATGCGACCAATCCGCCGCAACCCGGCGTCGCCGCGAAGGCGTTCGACAGGGTGAAGCAGGCCGCGAAATCCGCCAGCGACATCTTCCACCGCGTGCCCTGTCAGCAGCCCAAGGGCGTGCCGAACAGCACCGGTTCGCTGCCGCATGTCGCGGCCAAGCTCGCCGCCGGCAAGCCGGTCGTCATCATCGCATTCGGCTCGTCCTCGACCCAGGGCTATGGTTCGTCGGCGCCGGAATTCACCTATCCGAACCGGCTCGCCGGACAGTTGCGCCGGCAGTATCCGTCCGCCGACATCACCGTGCTCAATCGCGGCAAGGGCGGCGAGGACGCGCCCGAGATGATGAAGCGGCTGCAGACCGAAGTGATCGACGTCCATCCCGACATGGTGATCTGGCAGGTCGGCACCAACGCGGTGCTGCGCAACCTCGATCCGACCGAGACCGCCAGGCAGGTCGAGGACGGCGTGGCGCGCCTTCAGGCGTCTGGCGCCGACGTCGTGCTGGTCGATCCGCAATATTCGCCGCGCGTCACCGAGCGTCCCGAAAGCGCGCGCGGCATGGTGAAGCTGCTCGGCCGCATCGCCGCCCTGCGTCATGTCGGCATCTTCCCGCGCTTCGAGGTGATGCGCGACTGGCACGAGAAACAGGCGATCCCGATCACCGATTTCGTCATCGCCGACGGCCTGCACATGAACGACTGGGGCTACGCCTGCTTCGCCCAGCTGCTCGGCGACGACATCATCCGCTCGGTCGGTGCGATCAAGATCGGCGTCAACGTCCCCGCCGATGTCAGGACGTACCGGCCGATGTGATCGGGCTGCCCGGCCGCTCCAACCGTCATTGCGAGCGAAGCGAAGCAATCCATTCGTCCGTTTGCGCTGATGGATGGATTGCTTCATCGCTTCGCTCCTCGCAATGACGGTTGAGGCGGTGCGCTCATTTCCATCGCCGTCACCCTGAGGTGGCCGCTTCTTCAGCGGCCCTCGAAGGGTCGACGGCCCGACTTGGGGGGCCGTGCATCCTTCGAGGCTCGCTCCGCTCGCACCTCAGGATGACGGGACTGATACCCTCGCGGACTCTTGCCTCGACCATCTCGGCACTCACCACCAATCTTGACCTCGCCGCAGTAATCCGCTCCCTTGGCGCCTGCACCAATCCCTCTCGGGATGAAGCTGTTTAAGGGAAACACTCATGTCTTTCGTACTGGCCATCGATCAGGGCACCACATCGTCGCGCGCCATGGTGTTTCGCGGCGACATCTCCATCGCCGCCGTCGCGCAGCAGGAGTTTCCGCAGCATTTCCCCGCCTCCGGCTGGGTCGAGCACGAGCCGGAGGACATCTGGACCTCGACCGTGATGGTGTGCCGCGAGGCGCTGGAGAAGGCCGGCCTCAAGGCGAAAGATATCGCCGCGATCGGCATCACCAACCAGCGCGAGACCACCGTGGTATGGGACCGCGCCACCGGACAGGCCGTGCACCGCGCCATCGTCTGGCAGGACCGCCGCACCGCCGACATCTGCGCAAAACTCAAGGCCGAGGGCCATGAGTCGGTGATTTCGGCCAAGACCGGTCTGATCATCGATCCCTATTTCTCCGGCACCAAAGTCGCCTGGATCCTCGATCACGTGCCGGGCGCGCGCGAGCGCGCCGAGCGCGGCGAACTCTTGTTCGGCACCGTCGACTGCTATCTGCTGTGGCGGCTCACCGGCGGCAGAGTCCACGCCACCGACGCCACCAACGCCTCGCGCACGCTGCTGTTCAACATCCATACCGGCGCCTGGGACGATGACCTCATCAGGCTGCTGCGCGTACCGCGCTCGATGCTTCCCGAGGTGAAGGATTCCTCCGCCCGGTTCGGCGAGAGCACGGCGGACTTGTTCGGCGGCCCGATCGCGATCTCCGGGCTTGCCGGCGACCAGCAGGCCGCGACCATCGGCCAGGCCTGCTTCGAGCCCGGCATGATGAAGTCGACCTACGGCACCGGCTGCTTCGCGCTGCTCAACACCGGCACCACGCCGGTGGCCTCGAAGAACAAGCTGCTCACCACCATCGCCTACCAGCTCGGCGGCCAGCGCACCTACGCGCTCGAGGGCTCGATCTTCGTCGCCGGCAGCGCGGTGCAGTGGCTGCGCGACGGGCTCGGCATCATCAAGCACGCCGCCGAGACCGGGCCGCTCGCCGATAAATCCGACTCCATGCAGAGCGTCTATTTGGTGCCCGCCTTCGTCGGCATGGGGGCGCCGTACTGGAATCCGCGCGTGCGCGGTGCGCTGTTCGGGCTGACCCGCAACACCGGCCCGGCCGAGCTCGCGCATGCGACGCTGGAGAGCGTGTGCTACCAGACCTTCGATCTGTGGGCCGCGATGCGCACCGATTGGCCGGAGGCCAACGCCGCCAACACCGTGCTGCGCGTCGACGGCGGCATGACCGCCTCGGACTGGACCATGCAGCGGCTCGCCGATCTGCTCAACGCGCCGGTCGACCGCCCGATGATCCAGGAGACCACGGCGTTAGGGGCCGCCTATCTCGCCGGCCTCGATGCCGGCGTCTATCCGGAGCCCGCCAAGTTCGCCGACAATTGGCGGCTCGAGCACCGCTTCAGGCCGGCGATGAGCCAGGCGACGCGCGAGCGCAAGCTCGCCGGCTGGGCCCGCGCCGTGAAGGGCGTGCTGGCGAGCGACGAGGGGGAATGATGAACTGATGCTGCGGCAAGCTCGCTGCACCTCTCCCGCTAGCGGGGTCGAGACGAGCGAATCTCGCTCTTAGGTCGTAGTGCATCATCAGATGCGCTACGGGTGGGGTCTCTTTCCACACCAAGCAAGCGGCGACGCTACGGCTGCCGCTCAATCTCGCCAAGTGTGCGCAACAATCAATAACAACCATCGGAGAACAACATGAACACGGATCTCAACCGCGTCGCCAAGCTACTCACTGCCGCACTCTGCGCCGCAATACTTGTTGCACCCGCCACCGCGCGCGAGAAGCCGAGCCCGCTCGTCGCGGCGCGCGAGGTCAAGACCGACGTCGCCGGGCTGAAGGCGCCGGGGCAGATCCTGGTCGATGTCTGGGGCATCCCGCACATCTATGCCGGCAACGAGCACGACCTGTTCTTCCTGCAAGGCTTCAACGCCGCGCGCGATCGGCTCTGGCAGATCGATCTCTGGCGCAAGCGCGGGCTCGGCCTCTTGGCGAAGGATTTCGGCCCTGCCTATGCCGAGCAGGACAAGGCGCTGCGTCTGTTCCTCTATCGCGGCGACATGAATGCGGAATGGGCCGCCTATGGCCCGAAGGCGAAATCCTATGCGGAGGCGTTCGTCGCCGGCGTCAACGCCTATGTCGCCGACGTCCAGGCGGGCAAGCGCGCGCTACCGATCGAGTTCAGGATCGCAGGCACGATGCCGGATTTGTGGTCGGCAGAGGATGTCGTGCGCGTCCGCAGCCATGGCCTGACCCGCAACGTCGCCTCCGAGGTGAAGCGCTCGCGGGTCGCCTGCGCTGCCGGCCTCGATGCCGATCGTTTCCGCGTCAAGCTGGAGCCCACCTGGACCACCAGGATCCCCGATGGGCTCGATCCCTGCAGCGTGCCGAAGGCGGTGCTCGCCGCCTACGATCTTGCCACGCGGCCGGTGAAGTTCGCCGCGCCGAAGGACCAGAAGGCGGCGCTGGCGCATGATCCCGACACCTACCTCGCCGAAGCCGACCAGCAGCGCGACACCATCGGCTCCAACAACTGGGTGATCGCGGCATCGCGCACCGCGACCGGACGTCCGATCCTCGCCAACGATCCGCATCGCGAGCACTCGGTGCCGTCGCTGCGCTACATCGTCGGCCTCAATGCGCCCGGCATCTCCGTGATCGGTGCCGGCGAGCCTGCGCTGCCGGGCATCTCGATCGGCCACAACGACATCATCGCGTTCGGGCTGACCATCTTCAACGTCGATCAGGAAGACCTCTACGTCTACGAGCTCAACCCGGACAATCCGAACCAGTACCGCTACGGCAGCGGCTGGGAGGACATGCGGATCGTGCATGAGAAGGAAGCGGTGAAGGGCGAGGCCGACCGCGATCTCGAGCTGAAGTTCACCCGCCACGGCCCGGTGATCTTCGTCGACGCCGACAAGAAGCATGCGTTCGCCGTGCGCTCGATCTGGTTCGAGCCGGGCACCTCGGCCTATTTCGGCTCGTCCGACTACATGACGGCGAAGAATTGGAACGGCTTCCTCGGCGCGATGCGGCGCTGGGGCGCGCCGTCGGAGAACCAGGTCTATGCCGACACGTCAGGCAATATCGGCTGGGTCGCCGCCGGCAAGACGCCGCGCCGCGCCAGTTTCGACGGCCTGATGCCGGTGCCCGGCGACGGCCGCTACGAGTGGCAGGGCTTTCTGTCGCTCGACGAATTGCCGAAGCTGTACCAGCCGAAGCAGGGTTTCATCGCCACCGCCAACCAGATGAACCTGCCGGCGGATTATCCGGTGGGTGAGCGTAGGGTCGGATTCGAATGGGCCGACAGCGCGCGCTGGCAGCGCATCACCGAGGTGCTGCAGGCCAACAGCAAGGTGACGCTGGCGGACGCGATGGCGCTGCAGAACGACGACACCGGCATGCTCGCGCGGCGCCTCATCGCGCTGCTGAAGCCGCTCACGTCGGATGATGCGAACGTCAAGAAGGGCCTTGATCTGCTCAGGGCGTGGGATGCGCGTGATGCGGCCGATAGCGCGGCCGCCGCGGTCTATGAGGTGTGGATCGCAAACCATCTCGGCCCGGTGCTGCTCAAGACCACCGCGCCGAAGGCAGCCGAGCTGATTGCGCCGGAGGCCTCCAGCATCTCCGCCATTGTCGGCTATCTCGAAAAGCCGGACGCGGCGCTCGGCAGCGATCCCTCAGGCGAGCGCGACCGCGTGCTGCGCGACAGTCTCGGCGAGGCGGTCACCGATGTTGCCGACAAGCTCGGTCCCGATGCGTCGACCTGGCGCTGGGGCCGGCTGCATGTCGCGCAATTCAATCACGCGCTGATGCCGCTCGCCGACAAGGCGACCGCGGCGCAGATGCAGGTCGGACCACTCGCCTTTGGCGGCGCCGCCAACGTGCCGCGCGCCGCCACCTATCGCCGCTCCGACTATCATCTGATCTCCGGCGCTTCATTCCGCATGGTGCTCGATGTCGGCAATTGGGATGCAAGCCGCGCCGTCAACACGCCGGGCCAATCCGGCGATCCCTTCAGCGGCCACTACCGCGACCTCGCGCCGCTATGGGCGACGGGCCAGTATGTGCCGCTGCTCTACAGCCGGCCGGCGGTGGAAGCCGCAACTGCGGAAGCGATCACGCTGACGCCGAGGTGAGGGGGCGGTCACCCAAAACTCCAATGTCGTCCCGGGCAAGCTCCGCGCGACCCGGGACCCATAACCACCAATGCCGATTGCTTTGCGGTGCTGGGGCCACAGCGTGCCTTAACAACCCAACTCTGTGGTAATGGGTCCCGGCCTTCGCCGGGACGACACCGAGTGTTCGGCACACTGTAGCCGCAACCGCTGACGCGATCACGCTGACGCCGAGATGAGGGAGCGAGTACGTCTCATCGGCTGCGCCACAAACTCTAATGTCGTCCCGGCGAAGGCCGGGACCCATAACCACGAATGCCAATTGTCCTGCGATGTTGGGGCCGCAGCGTCGTTCAACAACGTAGTCCTGTGGGTCCCGGCCTTCGCCGGGACGACGTCAAACGTGTGGCGAGCACCGCGCTCACTTTTCCTGCTTCTCCTGAAGGCGGAAGCGCGACCCGGGACTCATCGGTGCGAATGCCGACGCGGACTGCGGCGGTCAGCCACTATTCACTTTGTGCCATCAACGCGGCGGCGCATCTGGATCACTACAAGTTGACGTTTGCGATTTGCGCACGGGCTTCCCGCGACGCTGTGCGCGGGCGTCCAAGAAGCGTTGGCGTCTGCCTGCTAGTCTGGCCGATCGTGATCGCCGCCGGCCTGTGACGGTTCTCACATCCGGCGCGAGCACGCATTTTCTGGAAGCGATTGAAAGCTCAGCTGGTTACTTCACAGGAGCTGACCATGACGAAAACTATTCTTGTTTCGATCGCAGTTGTTTGTCTGTCCACGGCGGCACTCGCCGATGCACGCACGGCACAACACCGGACCCACCAGCGTCTCGTGATGGGTACCGCACTGAGTCCTGCCGTGCTCAATGCCAACGCCAGTCTCAATGGCGATGTCAGCGACCGCGCGATGCGCATGCGGAGTCTTCGCGAGTCCGGCTACAACCCGAAGAACGATTTCGACGCGAACGGCAACGTTTGGGTCGGCAACTAACCGGGTACGGGAGGGCCTGGGGGGCCCTCCCTCAAAGCGCGTTCAAACTGGTTTATCCCGCTCGTTGGACCTGGCCGCTCGAATGAGCAGCGGCGGATGCGGCGGGTTACCTCTTCTTCTCCTGACCAGGCATTGCGTGCAGCGTTGCATTGCATCTGCGGCGACGTGCGGTTATGTCCCGCCGACAGCCTGCAAACAGAGGTCGCGCGATGCTGCTGCCCGATGGTTACTCCGACATCCCCCACGGCAAGATCGCTGCCGTCGTCACCCATCTGGAGATGACCGCGCGTCCGCCGCTGCGCGACGATCCGCCCGGCGCGTGGCGCCTGCGCAAGGTCGATCCGCCCGCGCTCGACTGGTATCGCGATATCTATCGCCGGGTCGGCGAGGAGTGGCTGTGGTTCACCCGCACCGGGCTCGATGATTCCGATCTCGCCTCGAGGATCCACGCCCCCGGCAACGAGCTCTACGGGCTGGCCGTCGACGGCCAGGATGAGGGCCTGCTCGAACTCGATTTCAGCGTGGCCGGCGAATGCCAGCTGCTGTATTTCGGCGTCACCGCAAAATTCATCGGCACCGGCGCCGCGCGCTTCCTGATGAACCGCGCGCTCGAGATCGCCTGGTCACGCGACGTCAGCCGCGTCTGGGTGCACACCTGCACCTTCGATCATCCCTCGGCCGTCGCATTCTACCAGCGCTCCGGCTTCCGTCCGTTCCTGCGGCAGATCGAGGTGGCGGATGATCCGAGGCTCGACGGCAAATTGCCGCGCGATGCGGCGAGGCACGTGCCGGTGATTGGGTAGCTCGCCTAACGGACCGGATCAGGATCCGGTTGCAATGCGGCGCGGCCCATCTACGATGGTGCAAAGTGCAACCTTTGTCCCCGGCATTCGCACACTTCGAAATCTCTGTTTTCGAGGCGGCTTGCTGCGGCATGACCGACGAGATGACAGATGTTTTTGATCGGCCAGTACGACTCGCCCTTTGTCCGTCGGACCGCGATCGCGCTGCGGGTCTATGGATTGCCGTTCGAGCACAAGCCGTGGTCGACCTTCGGCGATGCGGAGAAGGTTGCGGCCTACAATCCGGTGCGGCGGGTGCCGACGCTGGTGCTCGATAGCGGCGAGGCGCTGATCGAGAGTGGTGCGATCCTGGATTATCTCGACGAGCTGGTCGGGCCGGACAAGGCGATGATCGCGCGCTCAGGCGCCGAGCGGCGCAAGCATCTGCGCATCACGGCGCTGGCGACCGGGCTTGCCGACAAGGCGGTGAGCCTTGTCTATGAGCGCGTGCTGCGCAAGGAGCAGTTGAAGCTCTGGGTCGAGCGCTGCGAGGCGCAGATCGCGGGCGTGCTCGCGGTGCTGGAGCAGGAGCGCGCGGCGGTGCCGACGCCGTACTGGCTGGGCAATCGCATCGGTCATGCCGACGTCGCGGTGGCCTGCGCGCTGCGCTTCACCGGCGAGGCGCATCCGCATCTGTTCGACGCGCGCTATCCGGCGCTCGAGGCCCACGCCGCGTGCTGCGAGGCGCTGCCGCCGTTCCAGGAGATCGTGCAGCCGCTGGCGCCGCCGAGCGGTTAGTGGATGGCGCGACCCACGCTGATTGGCGTGTACCCCTCGCGCGCGGATGTCGCGAGAACGCATGATTATGACTCACAAGCGGCACCACACATTTGCTGTACCACACATTTGCTGTCGTCCCTGCTTTCGCGTGCTTTCGCGGGGACGACGGTTGTGTTTGCGGCGCGCCCGCCAACTCCCTCAGCAACGCCACGCACTCGCCCGCGACCCCGAGGCGCGCGCTTCGGGCTACCCATTGCTGGTCCGATCTTCTATGGTGAACCGTTCGGGTCGCATGAGGCGAACTCGATAATTCCATGATATCAAAGGCTTAAGGCTCGGATCGAAGCCTTTGGAGGGCGGTTTGACGCGGTATATTTCGACCAGGGGTGAGGCCCCGGTGCTCGGCTTCTGCGATGTGATGCTGACCGGGCTTGCCCGTGACGGCGGGCTCTACGTGCCCGAGACCTGGCCGCAACTGTCGCCCGAGACCATCGCCACCTTCTTCGGCCGTCCCTATTGGGAGGTCGCGGTCGAGATCATCCGTCCGTTTGTCGCCGGCAAGTCGGAGGCCAAGCGGTCTTAGGAAGACAACTATAACACTCAACTCCTTGGCTCACAGAACGACATGGCTACGATCCGACTTGGCCGGGCCGAACCAGTTCCTGCTCGAGCTGTTCCACGGGCCGACGCTGGCGTTCAAGGACGTCGCGATGCAGCTGATCTCGCGGCTGATGGATCACGTGCTGGCCAAGCGCGCGCAGCGCACCACCATTGTGGTCGCGACCTCGGGCGATACCGGTGGCGCCGCGGTCGAGGCTTTTGCCAATCTCGACAATGTCGACCTCGTCGTGCTGTTCCCGAACGGCCGCATCTCCGAGGTGCAGCGCCGCATGATGACGACGACCGGCGCCGCCAACGTCCACGCGCTCGCGATCGAAGGCACCTTCGACGATTGCCAGGCGCTGGTGAAGGCGATGTTCAACAACCATCGCTTCCGCGACCAGGTGGCGCTGTCGGGCGTCAACTCGATCAACTGGGCGCGCATCGTCGCGCAAGTGGTCTATTACTTCACCTCGGCGGTCGCGCTCGGCTCGCCGCAGCGCACCGTCGATTTCACGGTGCCGACCGGCAATTTCGGCGACATCTTCGCCGGCTATGTCGCCAAGCGGATGGGGCTGCCGATCCGGAACTTGCGCATCGCCGCTAACGTCAACGACATCCTGGCGCGCACGCTGAAGACCGGCATCTACGAGGTCCGCGAGGTGCACGCCACGACGTCGCCGTCGATGGACATCCAGGTGTCGTCGAACTTCGAGCGGCTGCTGTTCGAGGCGAGCGGCCGCGACGCCGATCAGGTCCGCCGCCTGATGGCCTCGCTGAAGCAGTCCGGCCGTTTCGTGCTGCCGGATGCGACGCTGGCCGCCGTGCGCCGTGATTTCGACGCCGGCCGCGCCGACGAGACCGAGACGGCAGCCGCGATCCGCGCCGCCTGGCGCGAGGCCGGCGATCTGGTCGATCCCCACACCGCGGTGGCGCTCGCAGTCGCCGACCGCGACACCTCGGATTCCAGGATCCCGAACATCGTGCTGTCGACCGCGCACGCGGCCAAATTCCCCGACGCGGTGGAAGCCGCCTGCGGGGTGCGTCCGCAGCTGCCGGTCTGGCTCGGAGGCCTGATGAGCAAATCCGAACACATCACGGTCATGAAGAATGATTCTGCCGAGGTCGAGAGCTTCGTGCTGTCGGTCAGCCGTGCTGCCAAGCAGGGAGTTGCCTGATGGGCGTTGAAATCACCAAGCTGCCGAGCGGACTGACAATCGTCACCGACACCATGCCGCATCTGGAAACCGCGGCGCTCGGGGTCTGGGCCGGCGTCGGCGGGCGCGACGAGAAGCCGAACGAGCACGGCATCTCGCATCTGCTCGAGCACATGGCGTTCAAGGGCACGGCGCGGCGCTCCTCGCGCGAGATCGTCGAGGAGATCGAGGCGGTCGGCGGCGACCTCAATGCCGGGACCTCGACCGAGACCACAGCCTATTATGCGCGGGTGATGAAGGCCGACGTGCCGCTGGCGCTCGACGTGCTGTCCGACATCCTCGCCAACCCGTCCTTCGTGCCGGACGAGCTGGAGCGCGAGAAGAGCGTCATCGTGCAGGAGATCGGCGCGGCGCAGGATACCCCCGACGACGTCGTGTTCGAGCATCTCAACGAGCTCTGCTATCCGGAGCAGCCGATGGGGCGCTCGCTGCTCGGCACCGCCAAGACGCTGAAGGTCTTCGATCGCGACATGCTGCGCGGCTATCTCTCGACGCATTACCGCGCCCCCGACATGGTGGTCGCGGCCGCCGGCGCGGTCGATCACGCGCGGATCGTCGAGGACGTCACGCAGAAGTTTGCGAGCTTCGACGCCACCCCGGCGCCGAAGCCGCAGGTCGCGATGTTCGGCAAAGGCGGCTCGCGGGTGGTGCATCGCGATCTCGAGCAGGCGCATCTGACGCTGGCGCTCGAAGGCGTGCCGCAGACCGACCCGTCGCTGTTCTCGCTGCAGGTCTTCACCAACACGCTCGGCGGCGGGATGTCGTCGCGGCTGTTCCAGGAGGTGCGCGAGAAGCGCGGGCTGTGCTACTCGATCTATACCTTCCACGCGCCCTACACCGACACCGGCTTCTTCGGCCTCTACACCGGGACCGATCCGGCCGATGCGCCGGAAATGATGGAAGTCATCGTCGACGTCATCAACGACGCGGTCGAAACCCTGACCGAGGCCGAGGTCGCCCGCGCCAAGGCGCAGATGAAGGCCGGCCTGTTGATGGCGCTGGAAAGCTGTTCATCGCGGGCCGAACAATTGGCACGCCATGTGCTAGCCTATGGCCGGCCGCAGACGGTGGAAGAACTGGTGGCCCGGATCGACGCGGTCAGCGTCGAATCGAGCCGCAACGCCGCCCGTGCCCTGCTGGCGCGCAGCCGGCCCGCCGTTGTCGCGCTCGGCAGCGGCAGGGGTCTGGACACGGCGGTGGCTTTTGCGGAAGGATTGACGAATTCGAAGGCAAAAACGCTGTTGCATTGAGTATTCTGCTTACCTCGCCCCGCGCTTGCGGGGAGAGCATAGGCCGCCTACCGGCGGCCGTTGACGGACATACGCCGAGGCGGAGCCTCAGCTATGGCCGAAGGCTTCGGGTGAGGGGTAGAGCCGCAAGACCGAATCTGCGGTAAGACCCCTCACCCCGACCCTCTCCCCGCAAGGACGGGGCGAGGGAGAAGTGGCGGGGAGTGTTGGGCCATGGCCCTGTTTCGTTTGCCGTCCAATGGACCCGCTGCACTGATGCCGCGCGGTCACGGGCTCTTGCTGCGCGCGCCGCAGATGTCGGATTTCCCGCAATGGGCGCAATTGCGCGAATTCAGCCGCGCCTATCTCACGCCATGGGAACCGATCTGGCCCTCCGACGACCTGACCCGCGCCGGCTTCCGCCGCAGGCTGCGCCGCTACACCGAGGACATCGCCGCCGACCGCTCCTATCCGTTCATCATTTTCCGCGAATCGGACGGGGTGATGATCGGCGGCATCACGCTCGCCAATGTCCGGCGCGGCATCGTGCAGGCCGGCACGATCGGCTACTGGGTCGGGCTGCCGCATGCCCATCGCGGCTACATGACGACGGCGCTGCGGGTGCTGCTGCCCTCGCTGTTCGGCGAGCTCAATCTGCACCGCATCGAGGCGGCCTGCATTCCCTCCAATGCCTCGTCGATCCGCGTGCTGGAGAAGTGCGGCTTCACCCGCGAGGGCCTGGCGCGGCGCTATCTCTGCATCAATGGGATCTGGCAGGACCACCTGCTGTTCGGCCTGCTGCACGAGGATTTCCGCGGCTGATCCGTAAGCCTTTTTGCGGACGGCGGTGCCGCCTTCGATGCCTTGGGTTCGCCGCCATTGCCTTGCTATAACGGCCGCGAAACAGGGAACCCGGTTGGGAAATTTGAGGACATTGATGGGTGAACGGGTGATCAGGTTCGCGCTCGCAGCGGCGGTATCGATCGGTCTCGGTGCCACTTTGTTGCCTTCGGCAGCTCCTGCGCAGTCGCTGAGCGACCGCTTCAAGAGCCTGTTCGGCGGCGGCTCGTCCGACCAGGACAAGCCGGCGACGCCCGCAGCGCCGCAGCAGCTCAACGATGCCGACGCCGAACTGACCTGCCCGCCGGTGCAGATCCGCTCCGGAGCCTCGACCTATTCGGTGGCCGCGAACGGCAAGGAAGCGGTCGGCAACGACGTCAAGTTCCTGGCCTCGATCACGCGCACGGCGCGGCAATGCAATCTGAACAGCGGCCAGATCACGGCCAAGATCGGTATTCAGGGGCGGATCATTGTCGGTCCCCAGGGCGCGCCACCGAGCATTCAGGTGCCGCTGCGCGTTGCCGTGGTGCAGGGCGGCGTCGGCGAGAAGACCATCATGACCAAGGCCTACACCACCACGGTGCAGATGGACGAAAGCGGCAGCGTGCCATTCAGCCTGGTCGCCGAGGACGTCGTCTATCCGGCGCCGTCTCCGGCCGACAACGACAATTACATCTTCTATATCGGCTTCGACCCGCAGGCCCTGAAGCCGGAGCCCAAGGCCCGCGCGCCGCACAAGAAGAAGTAACAGCGCGTTTTCGAGCGAAGTGGACGCCGGTTCGCGTGAAGAAAACGCGTCAAACGGACGAATTTGGACAAAACAAAAGGCCGGCGCGATGAGCTCGCGCCGGCCTTTTTTTAAGGAGTTCAGATCGCGTCAGTTCAGCTTGGAGCGGACTTCGGCGATGCCCTTGCCGACGAGGTCGTCGGCAACCGAGCCCTTGACGGACTGCGACAGGATGGTCGAGGCGGCCGTCACCGCGGCGTTGGCCGCGGCGGCGCGGACATCGGCCACGGCCTGGGCCTCGGCCTGGGCGATCTTGCTCTCGGCGGTCTTGGTCCGCCGCGCGACAAAATCTTCCATCTTGGTCTTGGCCTCGGCCGCGATCCGCTCGGCTTCGGCCTTGGCGTTGGAGATGATCTCCTCGGCCTCGCGCTCCGCGCTGGCGCGGCGCGCCTTGTACTCGCCGAGCAGCTTATTGGCCTCGTCCTTCAGACGGCGGGCGTCTTCCAGCTCGGCCTTGATGCGCTCGGCGCGGTGGTCGAGCGCCGTCAGCAGGGTGCGATGGACGCCGAGATAGCCGAACACGACCAGCAGAAGGACGAAGGCGATCGCAACCCAGGTTTCCGGTTCGTAAAACATCGTCTATCCCTTCAACGACGCGTCGACGGCGCTGTTGACCGCATTGGCGTCCGGCGTGACGCCGGCAAGTTGCTGGACGATGGCGCCGGCCGCATCCGCCGCGATGCCGCGGACGTTGCTCATGGCGTTGGTCCTCGTCGTTGCGATCTGCTTCTCGGCGTCGGCGAGCTTTGCCGCCAACTTCTCTTCCAGCGCCTTGCGCTCGGCTTCCGAGGCCGCGTTCAGCTTCTCGCGGGTCTCGTTGCCGATCGCCTGCGCGTTGGCGCGCGCATTCGCCAGTTCGCTCTCGTAGGCCTTCAGCGCCGCGTCGGACTCGTCCTTCAGCTTCTGCGCCTCGGCCAGATCGCCCTCGATCTTGTTCTGACGTGCATCGATCGTCCCGCCGACGCGCGGCAGGGCGATACGCGACACGATCAGGTAGAGCGCGACAAATGCAATCGCCAGCGACACCAGCTGCGAGGCGAAGTTGGACGAATCGAACGGCGGAAAGGCTCCGCCGTGATGTCCGCCGTCGGTCTCGGTGTGGGCGCCGGCTTTCTGGCCTTTTGCCTCGCCATGACTCTCAGCCATGGTGTTCTCCTGTTGCTGTCATGCGCGCCGCCCTTGGAACGAACCTTGGGCGGCGCGAAGAGGTTACCGCAAAGCGGAACCGGGTTACCGCAGAGCGGAACCGGCGTGCCGCTCAGAGCGGAACGAACAGCAGGAGCAGCGCGATCAGCAGCGAGAAGATGCCGAGCGCTTCGGTCACGGCGAAGCCGAAGATCAGGTTGCCGAACTGGCCCTGAGCGGCCGACGGGTTACGCACCGCAGCGGCGAGGTAGTTGCCGAAGATGATGCCCACGCCGACGCCCGCGCCGCCCATGCCGATGCACGCGATGCCCGCGCCGATAAGTTTTGCTGCTGCCGGTTCCATATGTAGCTCCTTGAGAAAGATAGACAGATTGGTGGGTGGAGATTCCCCGGACCGCTTAGTGTCCCGGATGAATGGCGTCGTTGAGGTAGATGCAGGTCAGGATCGCGAACACGTAGGCCTGCAGGAACGCGACCAGCAGTTCGAGGGCATACAGCGCAATCGTGAGCGCCAGCGGCAGCACGCCGCCGACCCAGCCGAGCGCGCCCAGCGAGAAGCCGAGCATCGCGACGAAGCCCGCGAACACCTTCAATGCGATGTGGCCGGCCAGCATGTTGGCGAACAGACGAACGCTGTGCGAGACCGGCCGCAGGAAGAACGACAGGATCTCGATGAACATGACCAGCGGCAGGATGTAGATCGGAACGCCGTGGGGGACGAAGATGCTGAAGAATTTCAGGCCGTTCTTGTAGACGCCGTAGATCAGGACGGTGAAGAACACCAAAAGCGCGAGCGCCGCGGTGACGATCAGGTGGCTCGCGATCGTGAAGGTGTAGGGGATGACGCCGACCAGGTTCGAGACGCAGAGGAACATGAAGAGCGAGAAGATCAGCGGGAAGAACTTCATGCCTTCCGCGCCGGCCGTGCTGCGAATCGTGGTGGCGACGAACTCGTAGGAGATCTCGGCGACCGACTGCAGCCGTCCCGGAACCAGTTCCCGGCCGCTCGCCAGCATCAGCAGCGCAATCAGCAGCACCGCGATGAGCATGAAGAGCGAGGAATTGGTGAAGGCGATCGTGTGATTGCCGATGTGGCCGAGCGTGAAGAGGGGCTCGATATTGAACTGGTGGATCGGGTCGATTTTCATCCGCGCGGCTCTTGGTCCACCGGCTATCGTGCCGGTAATCGAATTTCAAATGTCGTGACTTCCCGCCAGCGCTCAGCGCTTGCCCGAGGCCACGCCCGCGGACCTCACCACGTTGACCACCCCGGCGACGAAGCCGAGCAGCGTTAACACGATGAAGCCGAATGGCGACGTCGACAGCAAACGGTCGAACCCCCAGCCAATCGCCGCTCCGACGGCAACGCCCGCGATCAGCTCCGAGGAAAGACGAAAACCGAGCGCCATAGCCGAAGCTCTGGCCGCACTGTCCCCGCTTTCATTACCGGATTGATCAGTCTTGCTCCTGCGGCTGTCGCGAATTTCTGACAACCGATGATCGAGACTTCCGAGCCTTGCGGAAAGCGCAGCTTCGTCAGGAGGCGATTGATCGCGACTTCCATTTGCGCCGTCGTTGGTGTTCTCAGCCATGCTGGAAACACTAACCGATGCCGCGGATGATGGAAATTGCGCCCGTCCCCGTCAAAAGCCGCGCGGACCATACTTACCGCGTCTAATCAAGTCAAGATTGCGTCGTAACCAGTTATTGCTTTGATTCTGCTGGTTTTATTTGGAGATATTCAAGGTCAGAGTGACGCAGTGATCGCAGTGCAACAGCTTGCGTGGCATTGAGCGATATTGCGTGGCTATTCCCGCTCTGCTGGGATCGCCGAAAGTCCCGTCCTCTCACGCAGTCAGGTTCCGCATGTCGCGCCAGATCGATTACTACTTCTCGCTGCAATCCCCCTGGGCCTATATCGGCCACAAGCCCTTCGTTCGACTCGTAAGCACTTACGATCTCAAGGTAAATTACCGGCCTGTGCTGCTGGTCGATCTGTTCTCCGAGACCGGCGGACTGCCGCTCGCCAAGCGCCATCCGGTGCGGCAGCGCTATCGGATGATCGAGTTGCAGCGCTGGCGCGACAAGCGCGGACTGAATTTTCATTTGCAGCCGGCCAACTGGCCGTTCAACGGGCGCCTTGCCGATGGCGTGGTGATCGCGATGCTCGAGGCCGGCCTCGACCCCGAGCCGTTCTTGCAACGGGCCTATCCCGCGGTGTGGGAGCAGCAGCTTAATCTTGCTGATCCTGCGACGCTGGTGAAGCTCGCCGACGATGCCGGTTTGCCCGGCCGGCAGCTGGTCGAGCGCTCGAGCACTGAAGCGATCAGCGCGGCCTATGAGCAGAATCGCCAGAATGCATTGGACGCCGACGTGTTCGGCTCGCCCGGATATGTGCTCGATGGCGAGGTGTTCTGGGGCCAGGACCGGATCGAATTGCTTGAAGACGCGTTGAAGTCAGGCCGCAAGCCCTATAGCTCTGTGGTCTAGGGCAGGAATCAGGTTGAGGCGGAGCAAGCCATGCCCATCGCGATGTCACCGTCGAAATTGTCCATCGCAATTGCTGCCATCCTGATCGCAAGCGGCGGCGCGGCGATCGCGCAAACCGTGCCGGACACCGAGAATGGCCGCTACGCCTTATCACCCGCCGGCGATGGTTTCCTGCGGCTCGACACGCGCACCGGCGCGGTGTCGACCTGCACCAATTCCAGCGCCGGCTGGGCCTGTTACATGGTGCCGGACGAGCGGGCGGCGCTGGATGCCGAGATCGGGCGCCTGCAAGCCGACAATGACAAGCTCAAGGATGAGCTCGCCGCGCGCGCACCGTCGGCCAAGACCGACGAAGCGTTGCCGAAATCCGATCAGCTGAAGAAGCCGGAGCCCAAGACCGAGCCGAAGGTCGCCGAGGGCGAGCGCAAGATCGAGATCCCGCTGCCGAGCGACCGCGACATGGATCGCATGATGTCGTTCGTGGAGCGGGCCTGGCGGCGACTGATCGAAATGGCCAACCGCGTGCAGCGCGACGTCAATGGCGGCAAGATTTGATGTTGTGCTGGCGCTGTCTCTCCAGCGTCGTCCCGGCCTAGTGCGCAATTGCGCACGGGAGCCGGGACCCATAACCACCGCTGGGAGTTGGGTGGCTAAGCTGGCAACTCCAAATCTTCGTAACTGAGGGGCCGCGGAGTATGGGTCCCGGCCTTCGCCGGGACGACATAGTGAGAGTTACAGATGAACTCATCGAGGACCATCACGCACTCGGCGCCATCCTCCGTCGCGGCAACCAGCATCGTGTCGTCGCGCCTGGCGGTCGAAACGTCGGGCGCCGGCTTTACCGACATCACGCGCGAGGTCGCCAAATTCCTGCGCGAGGCGCGTGCCGGCGAGGGTGTGGTCACGCTGTTCATCCGCCACACCTCGGCCTCGCTGACGATCCAGGAGAATGCCGATCCGACCGTGCTGGTCGATCTGAAGACGGCGCTCGACCGCGCAGCGCCCGAAGACGGCGGCTGGCGTCACGACACCGAAGGCCCTGACGACATGCCGGCGCACATCAAGACCATGCTGACGGCGACCTCGCTGCAGGTCCCCGTGCTCGACGGTCAGATGGCGCTCGGCACCTGGCAGGGCATCTATCTGATCGAGCATCGCGCCCGTCCGCACCGGCGCGAGATCGTGCTGCAATTCATCGGCGCCACGCGCTGACGCGCGCGACCTGTCTTTTAAGACGCGGCCTCCAAATGACATCGGCCACGGATCGCTCCGCGGCCGATGCATTCTGATCGCGATGTCGACGGTCAGGTCTTGGTGATGTCGACGTCCTTGGTTTCCGGAATGAACAGCGCGCCGACCACGACGGTGATTGCGGCGAAGATGACCGGATACCAGAGACCGGAGTAGATGTCGCCGGTCGAGGCGGTGATCGCGAACGCGGTCGCCGGGAGCAGGCCGCCGAACCAGCCGTTGCCGATATGATAGGGCAGCGACATCGAGGTGTAGCGGATGCGGGTCGGGAACAGTTCGACCAGCATGGCGGCGATCGGGCCGTAGACCATGGTGACGTAGAGCACCAGGATGAACAGCAGGCCGATGACCGCGGCCACCTGCGGACGGAAGACATCGAACGGGTGCGACATCTTCACGATGCCGGCGTCACCCGGCTTCGGATAGCCCGCCGCCTGCACCGCCGCGAGGATTGCGGGGTTCGACGTCTTGGCGTCCGTATACGGCACTTCCTTGTCGTTGATCAGGATCTTCACCGGCGAGCCGGCCGGGCCCGGCACCGTCGAATATTTCACCGACGATTGGGCCAGGAAGGCGCGGGCGGTGTCGCAAGGCGCGCTGAAGACGCGGGTGCCGACCGGATTGAACAGATCGCCGCAGCCGGCCGGATCCGCAACCACCTGCACCTTGACCGTCTCATAGGCCTTCTCCAGCGCCGGATTGGCGTTGGTCGTGATCATCTTGAAGATCGGGAACAGCGTGAGTGCGCCGATCAGGCAGCCGGCCAGGATGATCGGCTTGCGGCCGATCTTGTCCGACAGCGCGCCGAACACCAGGAAGAAGCCGGTGCCGAGCAACAGAGACCAGGCGATCAAGAGGTTGGCGGTGTAGCCGTCGACCTTCAGGATCGATTGCAGGAAGAACAGCGCGTAGAACTGGCCCGTGTACCAGATCACCGCCTGGCCCATGGTCAGGCCGAGCAGCGCGAGGATCACGATCTTGGCGTTGCTCCAGGTCGCGAAGGCCTCGGTCAGCGGCGCTTTGGAGGTCTTGCCCTCCTCCTTCATCCGCTGGAACACCGGCGATTCGTTCAGCCGCAGCCGGATCCAGACCGAGATGCCGAGCAGCAGCACCGACACCAGGAATGGAATGCGCCAGCCCCAGTCGGCGAAGTCCTTTTCGCCGGTGAGGGTTCGCGTGAACAGGATCACCAGCAGCGACAGGAACAGTCCAAGCGTTGCCGTGGTCTGGATGAACGAGGTGTAGTAGCCGCGCTTGCCGGGCGGGGCATGCTCAGCGACATAGGTCGCGGCACCGCCATATTCGCCGCCGAGCGCGAGGCCCTGCAGCAGGCGCAGCGAGATCAGGATGATCGGCGCCGCGATGCCGATGGTCTTGGCGTTGGGCAACAGGCCGACGATGAAGGTCGACAGACCCATGATCAGGATGGTGACGAGGAAGGTGTATTTGCGGCCGACGATGTCGCCGACCCGGCCGAACACGATCGCGCCGAACGGGCGCACCAGGAAGCCCGCGGCGAATGCCAGCAACGCGAAGATGTCGCGGGTCGCCGGCGGATAGTCCGAGAAGAACTGCGCGCCGATGATGCCGGCCAGCGAACCGTAGAGATAGAAGTCGTACCACTCGAACACGGTACCGAGCGACGACGCGAGGATGACGAAACGCTCATCCTTTGTCATGCCGGCGGGCCGCGCCGAAGTTGCAGTCATAGTGGACATCTGGATTGCTCCCCCCGAAATATTGCTGCCATGCTCGCCCCCGGCTGGCGGGTGAGGCCCGAATAGGCCCTCGGCTTGAGATGAAGGTAACATCGCAGTGAAACCCGCCCCAATAAGACTTTTGGCCTTTTCAGGATCGAACCTATCTTCTGAAGGAAGAGTAGGATGGAACGCCTCCGCAGGCGTCTATTGCGGCGCACAAGCTGCGCGGGTTAACCGCGTTGGCATCTGGTATTATCAAGCGCTTGCGTGATAGTGCCGCGCGGGCGAAAACCGAGCGACGCGGGTTTGCCTAAAGCCCGCTTGTGGGACTGAGATGACTGCTGCTGCCAATACTCATCTTGTCATCGCCGACGACCATCCGCTGTTCCGCGATGCGTTGCGTCAGGCGGTGTCGAGCGTCGTGAGTTCGGCCACGATCAGCGAGGCCGGATCGTTCGAGGATCTGACCGCGCTGCTGGAGCGGGACTCCGAGGTCGACCTGATCCTGCTGGACCTGAGCATGCCGGGGATCAGCGGTTTCTCCGGCCTGATCTATCTGCGGGCGCAGTATCCGGCGATCCCGGTGGTGATCGTATCCGCCAGTGACGATGCCGGGACCATCCGCCGCTCGCTCGACTTTGGCGCTTCCGGTTTCATCCCCAAGCGCTTCGGCGTCGAGACGCTGCGGGATGCCATCATGAAGGTGATGGAGGGCGACGTCTGGGTGCCGCCGGACACCGATCTGTCGGCGGCCGGCGATCCCGACATGACGCGGCTGCGCGACCGGCTGGTGACGCTGACCCCGCAGCAGGTGCGGGTGCTGATGATGCTGTCCGAGGGGCTGCTCAACAAGCAGATCGCCTACGAGCTCGGCGTTTCCGAAGCGACCATCAAGGCCCATGTCTCGGCGATCCTGCAGAAGCTCGGCGTCGAAAGCCGCACCCAAGCCGTGATCGCCGCCGCCAAGATCGCCGGCGGCCAATGGCGCCAGGGCACGCCGCCGACGTAGTCCCGAGCAACTCCAGCTGTGATTTCCGGGCTCGGGCCACGGCATTGCGAGCCGGCGGGTGGCGCGAAAGCGCGCCCGATGGCACGCTTTCGCGAAGCCATCCAGATCCCATTCAGACTGCGCATCGGTCGAAAACCGAGTATCCTGTCCGGCGCCGGCCCGTGAGAGGCCGCGTGCTTTTGGGGAGAACGCCATGATTTCCGTCACTCGCATCGCCGGACTATCTCTGGCTGCGGCAATCCTTCTCGGTACCAGCTCTTTCAATTGCGCTCAGGGCAAGCCCTTCATGATCGTCGGCCTGGACGAGAAGCTGTTGTGGGACGACGACGGCAAGCCGGTGCTGTCCGCGCCCGGCAAGGATCAAGTGCTGATCATCGATCTCGCCGATCCCGAGAACCCGAAGATTGCGGCCTCTCTCCCATTGAAGAACTCGGTAGTCGGCCCCCCGGTCAACGTCGCTATCGATCCGACCGGAACCGTGGCGCTGGTCGCGGATTCGGTCGACGTGGTGAAGGAAGGCGACGCTCTGAAGCAGGTGCCGGATAACAAGATCTATGTGATCGATCTCAAGGCGACCCCGCCCAAGCTGGCAGCGACCATTGCCGGCGGAAAGCAGCCATCAGGGTTGAGCTTCAGTCCCGATGGCAAGATGGCGTTGGTTGCCAACCGCGGGGACAATTCGATCAGCGTGCTTTCGGTCAACGGCACTGACGTCAAGATCACCGACACGATATCGATGCCAGACAGTGTCGCACATGTCGCGTTCGCGCCAGACGGCAAGCACGCGCTGGTCGCGCGTTTTCCCGGGCACAAGATATCGGTGCTCGATATCGCCGGCGACAAAGTCACCTACACCAAGATAGACCTGCCGACCGGCCAATGGCCTTACAATGTGGCAGTGACCCCGAACAGCAAGATCGCGTTGACGTCGGACAATGGCAACTCAGGCGCGTCGGACGGCAGCGTCGACACGGCCAGCGTCATCGATCTCGAAGCGAAGCCGCCGCGCATCATCGATCGCGTGGTGGTCGGCGATGGACCGGAGGGGCTTGGCGTCAGTCCGAAGGGGGATCTCGCAGTCTCGGTGATCCTGCGCGGCTCGAACATGAAGAATGCGTTCTTCCATGAGAAGAACGGCAGCGTCTCGGTCCTGAAGATCGACGGCAAGAAAGTGACCAAGACCGGAGATATCGAAGTCGGCGGACTGCCTGAGGCCGCGGTCTTCACGCCTGACGGAAAATACATCCTGGTCGGGAACTACCTCAGCCAGGATTTCTCGATCCTCAAGGTCGACGGAACCAACGTCACCGACACAGGCAAGCGCTTTCAGGTGCCAGGGCACCCGGCGTCGGCCGGAATGGGGCCGAACTAACCCGACGCTTGGCGATCTTGCTGGAGCATGTGATTTTCGGTTGAGCCGGCCACTGCGCAGGCTCGCTTCACCTCTCGCGCTTGCGGGAGGGAGCGCCGTGTCTTTGCCGTGCCTTCATGATGCGATTCGATCCAGTCGCATCATGATCCAATGCGAGATGCGCGCCCGGATTGCGCCGCGGCGCGCTACTCCGCCGCCACCATCTGCTGGGTGCGCCATTGTCCGAGTAAGGCGCGCAGCGAGGCGGGTTTCACCGGCTTGTTCAGCACCGCGATGTTTTCCTCGCGCGCGGCGGCGCGCACCGCAGGGCTGCGGTCGGCGGTGATCAGGATCGCCGGAATGCCGTCGCCGAAGCGGCGGCGGATCTCGCGGATCGCGGCGACGCCGTTGCCGCGGTCGAGATGGTAGTCGACCAGGACGCCGGTGACGCGGCCACCGGCGGCCTCGATCGCGCTGATCGCGCCGTCGGCGTCGAGCACCGCGATCACCTCGGCGTCCCACGCCGTCAGCAGCGTCTTCATGCCGTCGAGGATGGCGGGATCGTTCTCGATGCAGACAATCAGCGAGCCGCTCATCGGCGTCTTCGACAGCGGCGTCGCGGTGGTGACGGCCGCAGTATGGTTGACCGCGGTCGCGACCGGCACGGTGACCGAGAACGCCGAGCCGCCGCTGACATTGGCCGAGATCGCGATGCGGTGGTTGAGCACCCGCGCCAGCCGCTCGACGATCGACAGGCCGAGGCCGAGGCCGCGGGCGATCCGGGCGCCCTGCTCGAGGCGGTGGAACTCCTTGAAGATCTCGCCGCGCTTCTGCACGGGAATGCCGACGCCGGTGTCGAAGATGCTGATCTGGAGCGTGGTGCCGCGGCGGCGGCAGCCGATCAAGACGCGGCCGCGCGGGGTATATTTGATCGCGTTGGAGATGAAGTTCTGCAGCAGCCGGCGCAGCAGCGAGCGGTCGGATTCGACCGGCAGCGAGCACGGCACGAAGCGCAGGTCGAGGCCCTTGTCGCGGGCGATCGGCATGAACTCGATCTCCAGCGAGCGCATCAGGTCGGCCATCCGGAAGCTCGTGATCGCCGGCGTCATGGCGCCGGCATCGAGCCTGGAAATGTCGAGCAGCGCGCCCAGGATGTCCTCGATCGCCTCGAGCGAGTCGTCGATGTTCTCGACCAGGCGCGAATCCTCGCCGCCGTTCTGGCGCTCGACCAGGCTCGTGACGTAGAGGCGCGCCGCATTGAGCGGCTGCAGGATGTCGTGGCTGGCGGCCGCAAGGAAGCGTGTCTTCGAGGCGTTGGCGTCTTCCGCGATGCCCTTGGCGAGCGCGAGCTCCGAATTCAGCCGCGTCAGCTCCTCGGTGCGGTCGCGCACCCGCTTTTCCAGCGTCGCGTTGGCGCGCTCCAGCGCTTCCGCCGCCTCGAAGCTCGGCGTGACGTCGGAGAAGGTGATGACGAGCCCGCCGCCCGGCATGCGGTTGGCACGCACCTCGATCACCAGATGGCGGTCGGTGAAGCGTTCCAGATAAGGCTCGCCCTCGGTGGTGTAGGCGCGCAGGCGGGCCTGCAGCAGGCTGTCGGCGTCGCCGGCCGTGGGCGGACTGATCGCGCCCATGAATTCGAGGATCTCGGACAGCGGGATGCCGAGCTGCACCAGATGCTGCGGCAGCCCCAGCAATTCGGAGAACTGGCGGTTGGAACAGATCAGCTGCAGATCGGCGTCGAACACCGCGATGCCCTGGCGCACGTGATTGAGCGCGGTCTGCAGGATCTCGCGGTTGAAGTGCAGGGCGGCGTGGGAGTCGTCGAGCAGTTTCAGCGCGGCCTTGGCCGACACCGTGCGCCGTTGCAGCAGCAGCGACATCACAAGGCGCGAGGACGCGGCCCCGATCGAGGAGGCGATCAACCGCTCGGCATGCTGCAGCAACTCGAAATCGGCCGGAGCCGACGCCAGCAGCACGATGTTGCGGTCGACGGCGAAGGAGGCGAAGGCCTCGCGGGTGCGGTCGGGGCCGAGATATTGCGTCACCGTGCTCTGGATATCCTCCACCGTCACCGTGGTGCGCCAGCGCCGGAAGCTGGGCGCGATCGGGGCCAGCGCGTTGGGCACGAACACGTCGGCCTGCAACAACTCGATCGAGGACGGCGCGCGCGCCAGCGAGAACAGCACATAGGTGAGGATGTTGAGCGCAAGGCTCCACAGCACGCCGTGCAGCAGCGGCGGCAGGTCGGCGCCGAACAGCGCCTGCGGCCGCAACGCCTCGATCCCGAACGGCCCGTGCTGCAGCAGCATCAGGCCGGTGGTCGAGGTTTCCAGGAAGCTCGGGATGAACAGCGTGTAGAGCCACGTCGCGAAGCCGACCAGCATGCCCGCCATGGCGCCGCGTGCGGTGGCTCTGCGCCAGAACAGGCCGCCGAAGAACGCCGGCGCCAGCTGGGTGATCGCGGCAAACGACAGCAGGCCGATCGCGACCAGCTGGGTGTTGCCGAGCGCGCGATAGTAGAAATACGCCAACACCATGATGGCGAAGATCGAGAAGCGGCGCGCCTTCAGCAGGAAATCGCCAAAGTCCTTCTGGCCGGCGCTGGCGTCGTCGCTGCGCGGCAAGACCAGCGGCAGCACGATGTCGTTGGAGACCATGATCGACAGCGCGACGCATTCGACGATCACCATCGCGGTCGCCGCCGACAGCCCGCCGACGAACACGGCGAGGCTGAGCAATTGCGAATTGCCCTCGATCGGCAGCGCCAGCACGAACATGTCGGCATCGACCGCGCCGAACGGGAAGATGACGAGGCCTGCGATCGCGATCGGAATCACGAACAGGTTGATGGCGATGAGGTAGAGCGGGAACAGCCAGCGCGCCCGGGTGACTTCGGCGGGCGTCGAATTCTCCACCACGCTGACATGGAACTGGCGCGGCAGCAGCATGACCGCGCAGAACGACAGCAGCGTCATGATCAGGAAATTGCCGATCGACGGGACATATTCGATCGCGCGCACCGCCTCCGGCGTCTTCAGGGCGCGCTCGTAGAGCTCGACCGGCGAGAACATCCAGAAGGTGACGAAAGCGCCGGCGGCGATGAAGGCGACCAGCTTGACGATGGACTCGGCCGCGATCGCGAGGATCAGGCCGTGCTGGTGCTCGGTCGCGTCGGTGTGGCGGGTGCCGAACAGCACCGCGAACACCGCCATCGCCAGCGTGACCATCAGCGCGATGTCGCCGATCACGGGGATTTTCGAGAACGCCTGGTCCTCGCTCAGGATGGTCTCCAGCGACGCCGCCACCGCCTTGAGCTGCAGCGCGATGTAGGGCACCGAGCCGATGATCGCGATCAGTGCCACGGTCGCCGCCACCGCCTGGCTCTTGCCGTAGCGCGCGGCGATGAAGTCGGCGATCGAGGTGATGTTCTGCGACTTGGCGAGCGCGATCACCCGGCGCAGCAGCGGCGTGCACAATCCGACCATCACGATCGGGCCGACATAGATCGCCAGGAAGTCGATGCTGGTGCGGGTGGCGAAGCCGACCGAGCCGAAGAAGGTCCAGGAGGTGCAGTAGATCGCCAGCGACAGCGGATAGATCCACTGGCTGGCGCGGCCGCGCTCGCCCGGCGAGCTGCGGTCGCCGCGGCTGGCAATGAAGAACAACAATCCGATGTAGGCGAACGCCGTGGCGATTACGCCCCAGTCGTGCAGCATCGCTGCTCATCTCCTGTCCCGGCCGCTGGGGAAGGGCCGGTTGTCAGGATTATAACGCAAAGGACCGGCCGCGCGATGCACGGCCGGCCCAAATTCGGGGTCGGAAGCGGATAGGGTTACTCGGCGGCCAGCGACTTCTGGTGCAGGGGCAGGCCGAGCCGGTCCCAGACCTGGAGCAGCGCCTCGGCCAGCGCGTCGATCAGGCCGTCGTCATGGTAGGGCGAGGGCGTGATGCGCAGCCGCTCGGTGCCCTTGGCGACCGTCGGATAGTTGATCGGCTGGATGTAGATGCCGTGGTCCTCGAGCAGCAGGTCGGAGGCCCGCTTGCACTTCTCGGGATCGCCGACGAACAGCGGCACGATATGGGTGTCGCTCGACATGACCGGCAGGCCGGCGGCGGTCAGGATCGCCTTGGTGCGGGCGGCACGGTCCTGGTGGCGCTCGCGCTCCCAGTTCGAGGTCTTCAGGTGCCGGATCGCAGCCGTCGCGGCCGAGCAGATCGCCGGCGGCAGCGCGGTGGTGAAGATGAAGCCCGGCGCATAGGAGCGCACCGCGTCGATGACCTCGGCGCGGCCCGCGATGTAGCCGCCGAGGCAGCCAAAGGCTTTTGCCAGCGTGCCCTCGACGATATCGATCCGGTGCATCACGCCGTCGCGCTCGGCGATGCCGCCGCCACGCGGGCCGTACATGCCGACCGCATGCACTTCGTCGAGATAGGTCATGGCGCCGTATTGCTCGGCGAGATCGCAGATCTTGCCGAGCGGTGCGACGTCGCCGTCCATCGAATAAAGGCTCTCGCAGACGATCAGCTTCGGCCGGTCGGGACCGGCGGCGATCAAGAGCTCCTCGAGATGCGCGACGTCGTTGTGGCGGAATATCTGGCGTTCGCAGCCGGCCTGGCGCACGCCTTCGATCATCGAATTGTGGTTCAGCGCGTCCGACAGGATCAGGCAGTTCGGGATCAGCTTGGCGAGCGTCGAGATGCCGGTCTGGTTCGAGACATAGCCCGAGGTAAACAGCAGCGAGGCTTCCTTGCCGTGGAGGTCGGCGAGTTCCGCCTCGAGCTGCACCAGCGGATGATGGGTGCCCGCGATGTTGCGGGTGCCGCCGGCGCCGGTGCCGACGCGGGTCGCGGTCTCGACCATGGCACCGACCACCTTGGGATGCTGGCCCATGCCGAGATAGTCGTTGGAGCACCAGATCACGACGTTGCGGTTGCCCTTCGGCGAATGCCAGGTGGCGTGCGGGAAGCGGCCCGCGATCCGTTCGAGGTCGGCAAACACCCGGTAGCGCCGCTCGTCGTGCAGGCGGTTGAGGGCGGTATTGAAGAACTGGCTGTAATCCATCGGCAAACCCAGAAAGCGGAACCTGACCGGAATGACTGCTTCTTCTTAGAGCTTTTCCAGCTCTAATGTCCATGCATTGACCCACATCTGGGCATGCGTCGCAGTTGGGCAAATTGCCCTAGTGGCTCGTCACAGTGATTTTGACGGTTTGATACCGAGCCAGCTTAGGATCGGCAAGTTCTCTGGCGGCACGA